>NZ_JBEPYQ010000059.1:0-45167 GCF_041641335.1 Cohnella sp.
CCAATTCGTAAGACCCCTGGAAGAACACCAGGTTGATAGGCTCGGGGTGGAAGCGCAGCAATGTGTGGAGCTGACGAGTACTAATCGGTCGAGGGCTTATCCTAACGAATGACACGATAAAGCAAGATACTTCACCTTCTTCTTCGCTCCACTTGGTTCGCATCCAGTTTTCAAGGCGTAAGCCTTGCGTGCATGATGAATGCATATCGGTTCAGCTATCGTGCCGAATCGACGTTTACGATGTGGCGGCGTAGCTCAGCTGGCTAGAGCATTCGGTTCATACCCGGAGGGTCGGGGGTTCAAGTCCCTCCGCCGCTACCAATCTTTAATCCCATGGAGGCTTAGCTCAGCTGGGAGAGCATCTGCCTTACAAGCAGAGGGTCGGGGGTTCGATCCCCTCAGCCTCCACCATAAAAGTACCCCAAAAAGTGAAGAATGCCTTCGTGGCATATTCCGATTACTTTTCGGGGCCCCTTGTATCGCGGAGCCGTGGTGTAGAGGCCTAACATGCCTGCCTGTCACGCAGGAGACCGCGGGTTCGAATCCCGTCGGCTCCGCCATTTATTTTCCGATCATTCGTCGGATGCCTGTACCAAGGCAAGTAAGGCTCGATAGCTCAGCTGGTAGAGCAGAGGACTGAAAATCCTCGTGTCGGCGGTTCGATTCCGTCTCGAGCCACCATCGGTTTTACCCGGTATTAGCAAGCCAATCAGGTGTGCATTCTACCGGCGGGTTATACATGGAGGGTTAGCGAAGTGGCCAAACGCGGGAGACTGTAAATCTCTTCCTTCGGGTTCGGTGGTTCGAATCCATCACCCTCCACCAGTACCCGAGCCATTAGCTCAGTTGGTAGAGCACCTGACTTTTAATCAGGGTGTCGTAGGTTCGAGTCCTACATGGCTCACCAGTTTTTGAACCGACAGTAGACGTTAAAGCGTCTGCTTTTTTTGATGTCGCAGGCAGAACCGGAGCGGCGCAAGTAAAAACGTCAAACAGGAAGGTAGTACCCGGTGCTCACCATCAGGCATGTGCTGCTGCCACTCGGATACTTCGGCATTAAGGAGGACGGGGAGGTGTACGCCCGTTACGTCTATACGGTTTCGTCTTCGCGGACGGTATCGGCGGACGAACTGCTGGAGGTCGTCTCTTTGTTTCATTACATGTTGGAATTGTTCGCCGATCGCATCGAGCGCGTAGCAAGCGGCGTGCTCTCTCCGGACGAAGCGCTGCAAGAGCTGGGATGATTCCCGGCTCTTTTTTTGTTCGTATGATCAATCCAATTGGAGAAATCGTCGCTCAGGCGGCGCGAAATTCGCCATCCGATTTTACGTTTTGCCCATATCGGCCCCAGCGTTTCCTCCGTTAGTCTGATAGCGAGATGCATCTCACTATTCGACAGGCGGAGGTTGGGAAATGAAAAGACTGCTCATGGCTGCCCTTGCCATTATAATGGTCGGCACGCTGCTAGTCGCTTGTTCATCCAAAGACAACAACGCTAACAAAGGGGAAAGCCCTGCTGCTTCGAACAGCCCGTCCGCGACGGCGGAAGCATCGGCAAGCCAGCAGGGAGAAGATGGCGGGGCGGCGACGTATCCGCTTAACACAGACAAGACGCTGACCTACTGGGGAGAGTTGACGGGCAACCTGGTAGGCGTCAAAGCGACGCACGACGAAGTTCCGTTTTTCCAAGAGTGGCAGAAGATAACGGGAGTTAAGCTGAATTTCATCGCTCCTCCGTCGGGACAAGCGAAGGAAGCGCTCAACATCCTGCTCGCCTCTGGCGATCTGCCGGACATCATTGAATATAACTTCCTCAGCGACTTCCCTGGCGGCCCGGAGAAGGCGATCGCGTTCTCCCTTAAGGGATAGAAGGCGTCAGGGCGGGGGAAAGTTAAGTGCATATCGAACAATGGCGGAGGACACCAGATGATCTACCTGTACGCCTTGGCTCTTTCTTTCGCAATCGTGCTGCTGCTCGTCCCTCAAGTGCGCAAGCTTGCGCTCCGCTTCCGCTTCGTCGATCGTCCCTCCAAGCGCAAAATCCATGCGGCGCCGGTTCCGTTGTCCGGCGGAATCGCGCTGTTTGCCGGCGTCATGGTACCGGTTGTTCTCTTCATGGGCGACTCGCCTTTGTTTCGCGCGCTGTCGATCGGCGGCGCCGCTCTGATCGTCGTCGGGCTGATCGACGACGGATTCAAGGCCAAAGGGTTGGAATTCCCGGTATGGCCCCGGCTCATCGCCTACATCGCGGTAGCGTTCGTCCCGTTCTGGCAGGGGATCGCCATCCAGGGCATCTCCTCGCCCTCCTCCGCCGCGATGATTATTTTCTCCCCGGCGGCTTCCGCCGCCTTCACGGCCGTATGGGTGTTCGCCCTGATCAACATGCTCAACTTCATCGACGGAATCGACGGATTGGCGTCCGGCGTGACCGCGATCTCTTCGATGACGCTGTTCGCCGCCTCGCTCATCTTCGCGCATAAGGATACGGCGCTCGTGGCCGTCGCGCTCTCGGGAGCCTGTCTGGCTTTCCTCGCATACAACTTCCATCCCGCTCGCATTTTCATGGGCGACGCCGGAGCGACCTTCCTGGGATACGCGCTTGCGGTAACGGCCGTGGACGGCACGCTCAAAGGGGCGACGCTGCTCTCCCTGTCCGTCCCCATGCTGGCCCTCGGCGTGCCGATTCTGGATACGGTGATCGTATTCTCGCGAAGGCTGCTCGAAGGCAAAGGTTTGCACCGGGCGGACAATCTGCATACCCACCACAGCCTGATGAAGTGGGGGCTGACGCAGGTTCAGACCGTCAGCTTCCTCTACTTGATCGCGGCGGTGTTCTCCTTGCTGTCCATCGTCGTGCTGCTCATTCTGCGTTGAATCGCTCCGCCCGCGTCAAATATGGTACAATGACGCATATCGCAATCTTCGCTGACAAGGGGCTTTTTCAACGATGAATAAAACCAAGCTGCAGGAGCTGAGCAAGCTGCTGAACGCGACGGTCGTCGCCAAAGTGCTGACCGGAACCGAATGGGAGAAGGCGGGCGGGGAGAAGCACCCGGAAGCCGGAGATGCCATTCAGACGGATACCGGGTGCTTGATGCTCGCGCGAGTCGGCGGATCCGAACTCCATTGCGTGGAGATCGGGGCCACGCTGTCTCCGCTCGAGAGACAGCTTCTGAGCTGGGCGATCCGCCAAGGGAACATGCGGCCGGTCTCGACGGCCTCTGATCTGGAGCGCCAGGCCAGACGATTCGGAGAATGGATCCAGCAGTCGGTGGCGGCCGGCGAGTGGAGGGCGGAGGTTCCGGACCGGATGGAGCTGCGCAACCGGCTGTTCGAGGGAATGGTGCCTTTTCTCCTCTCATGCGAGCAGGTGGAAGACAAGGAGCCGTCGTACGGCGAACTGGAGAAGACGATACGGACGTATATCCCGGAAGACACGCTGCTTATTCCTCTGCGCGAGCACGAATGGCTCGTGCTCACCAGCGACAGCGTGCTGTCCGAGGCGGACGCGGACGGAGACGAAGAGATCGGGCACGAGGAGACGAAGGATCTGCTGGCTTCATTGGCTCAAGGGCTGCACGAGCTGATTACGAGCGAATGGGGCGGAGAGTGTCACATCGCGGTGGGAGAGCCGATCGTGCCTTCGGAGAACGTCGTGCGCATCGTTGCTACGCTAAGGGAGACGATCTTCCTCGGTCGCAAGTTCCACGTGGGCATGCAGATTCATCTGCCGTGGCTCGTGCATCTCGAGAGGCTGCTCAGCGGCATTCCCGAGACGGTTCGCTCCCGATTCGTCGAAGAAATGATGGGAAGGCCCGACCTGTTTACCGATTCGGAGACGGTCGCCACGCTGGACGCGTTCTTCTCGATGGATTGCAACGTGAGCGAAACCGCCAAAAAACTGTTCATTCACCGGAATACCCTTCTGTACCGGTTGGACAAAATCAAAAACGAGGCGGGACTGGACGTGCGCTCGTTCAACGATGCAGTGCTCGTACGGATCTTATTGCTATTGTACAAAGTCACGAAAAGGAAATGAATTTTTTGTACGCTTTGTGCATAGTCATCCGGCCCGGCTGTAAGGTAAGATATTCGTGTACCTTCAAACGAAGTTTAGGGGGAAATGTACATGGCAGGCGTTCGTTTAGAAAGCGTGTATAAAAAATATCCGGGTTCCGACAAAGCATCGGTTACCGACTTTAACTTGGACATCCAAGACAAGGAATTTCTCGTTCTCGTAGGCCCATCCGGCTGCGGTAAATCGACTACGCTGCGTATGATCGCAGGACTCGAAGAAATTTCCGAAGGCAAGCTGTACATCGGCGACCGCGTCGTGAACGACGTCGCTCCGAAAGATCGCGACATCGCGATGGTATTCCAATCTTACGCCCTTTATCCTCATATGAACGTGTATCAGAACATGGCATTCGGTCTGAAGCTGCGCAAATTCCGCAAAGACGAGATCGACCGTCGCGTACGCGAAGCGGCTCGCACGCTGGAAATCGAGCACTTGCTCGACCGTAAGCCGAAGGCTCTCTCCGGCGGTCAGCGTCAACGTGTCGCACTGGGACGCGCAATCGTTCGTGAGCCTCAAGTGTTCTTGATGGACGAACCGCTCTCTAACTTGGATGCCAAGCTGCGTACGCAAATGCGCGCGAACATCTCCAAATTGATGAAGCGTCTTGAGACGACTTGTATCTACGTAACGCATGACCAGACGGAAGCTATGACGATGGGCGACCGTATCGTCGTTATGAAAGACGGCTTCATTCAGCAAGCCGCTACTCCGGACGTTCTGTACAACCATCCGGTCAACCTGTTCGTTGCAGGCTTCATCGGCGCTCCGGCGATGAACTTCATCACGGGCCAACTGGTTGAAGAAGGCGGCTCCGTTCGCTTCCGCGCAACCGGCTTTAACGTTGAAGTTACGGAAGGCAAAGCGAAAGTACTGCGCGCCAAAGGCTACATCGGCCGCGAGATCATCCTGGGCATCCGTCCGGAAGATTTGCACGAAGAGCCTGTATTCATCGAAGCTTCCCCGAACACGGTCGTCAACGCGACGATCGAAGTTGCGGAGAACCTGGGTCACGAGCAATACCTGTACCTGAACGGCCTGGGCAAAGAGAACGTCATTGCCCGCGTTGACGGACGTTCCGGCTTGCGCGAGAACCAAAACATCAAGCTTGCGATCGACATGAACAAAGTCCACATCTTCGACAAGGACTCGGAACTGAACGTATTCGAGAGCTAATAGATCGGTAAGAGCGGAAACCGTTCGGCCAATGGCCGGACGGTTTTTTGGCGCTTGGCGCTCAACCGGCGTTCCTTCCTGCGAATTCGATTGCTTTGTCCGATTATTTTCGATACGATAAATAGGGGAAATCAGGAAAGGAGCTGTACGATGGCCAAAAAAGTGAGAGTATCCGAGCTCGTGCAGCAATTTCACCTCGAAATTGTCGCCGGCGAAGACGGATTGCGACGTACTATTATCACGGACGACTTAAATCGGCCAGGCCTGGAGATGGCCGGCTATTTCAATTATTATCCGGCGGATCGGGCGCAGATGTTGGGCCGTACGGAGCTCGCGTTCCTCGAAACGTTGACTTCGGAAGAGCGGCGCGACCGGATGGAGAGGCTATGCCACGAGGAAACGCCTTGCCTTATTATTACGCGCGGACTGGACACTCCCGCCGAGCTGGTGGAGATCGCCAACGAGCGCCATTTTCCGGTACTCAGGAGCTCCGTCGCGACGACGATTCTGCTCAGCCGGATTACGAATTTTCTGGAGAAAAGGTTGGCTCCGTCGGCGACGATTCACGGCGTCCTTGTGGACGTGTACGGTGTGGGCATGCTCATTACCGGCGGCAGCGGCATCGGCAAGAGCGAGACGGCGCTGGAGCTGGTCAAGCGCGGCCATCGCCTGATCGCGGACGATGCGGTCGAAATCCGCCAGACGGCCGACAACCATCTGTTTGGAACGTCCCCGGAGCTGATTCGGCATCTGCTTGAGATTCGCGGATTAGGCATTCTGAACGTGATGACCCTGTTCGGAGCCGGCGCGGTGAAAAACCAGACAAGCATCAGCCTCGTCGTCCGTCTGGAGAATTGGCAGCAGGACAAGCAGTATGATCGCCTCGGACTGGACGAAGAGACGACCAAGATTATCGAGACAGAGGTGCCGCTGCTCACCGTGCCGGTCAGACCGGGCCGGAACTTGGCGGTCATTCTGGAAGTGGCGGCGATGAATTATCGGCTTAAGCGAATGGGCTACAATGCGGCGCTGCAATTCACGAACAAGCTGACGGAAGCGATATCCGAGGACGATTACGAATAATAGAGTTGGAGGAAAACGATGTTTACGATGCTGCTCGATCCGATCGCGTTCTCGATAGGAACTCTTCTTGATGTACATTGGTATGGCATCATTCTGGGGGCCGCGGCTTTGGCCGGCTTGCTCATCGCGGTTCAGGAAGGCAAGCGCTTCGGGTTAAACGCCGATTTTTTCCTGGACTTGCTGCTGATCGGAGTTCCGTCTTCCATTATTGCGGCGCGATTGTATTACGTGGCGTTCAAGTGGGATTATTACCAGGATCATCCGGGCGAGATCATCCAGATTTGGAACGGCGGGATCGCCATCTACGGAGCGTTGATCGGAGCGCTGCTCAGCGGCTTTTTCTACATACGGGCCAAAGGCTACAGTTTCTGGAGAATCGCCGATATCTGCGCTCCATCCTTGCTCATCGGGCAGATGATCGGGCGCTGGGGCAACTTCGTCAATCAGGAGGCTTACGGCGGAGAGGTTGAAGAGTCGTTTCTGCGGGAGACGCTCCACCTTCCGAATTTTATCGTGAATCAGATGAACGTCCAGGGCGTGTTTCATCATCCGACCTTTCTCTATGAATCGCTGTGGAGCCTGGTCGGTCTGATCATTCTGTTCGTTATCCGGCGCCGCAACTTCCTGAAATCGGGCGAACTGCTGTTCACCTATTTCATCTGGTATTCGATCGGCCGCTTCTTCATCGAGGCGCTTCGCACGGACAGCTTGGCTTTCAAAGGGCCGGAATGGCTCAAGTCGACGCTGGACGCCCTGTGGTCTCCGATGACGGCCGTGTTCGAGCAAGGCTACCTGAACCCGGCGGAAGGCAATATCCGCATCTCGCAGCTGCTGGCTCTGCTGCTCGTCATAGGCGGCATCATTCTGATCGCGACGCGGCGCAAGCTGGGATATGCAACGGAGAAGTACAACGATCCGCTGGTGAATTTCAAAACCGGGAAAACCGCGTCCGTGGGGCGCGAAGAAACGGGGAGCAGCAAGAATGACGCAAACGGGAACAAACGCAACGACGCGGACGGAGGAGCAACCAACCGCAAAGATTCAGACGAAGGAAGCGACTCCGGGAACGATGGAGGCGGCGGAGACTAGGTCCGGGGCCAAGATCACGACCGTCCTGTTCGATCTTGACGGCACGATCATCGATACGAATGAACTGATCATCCAATCTTTCATGCATGCGCTTCGCGGTCATGTTCCCGAGAGCTTCGGGCGGGAGCGGATCATTCCGTCGATGGGCGAGCCTCTGGCCGTTCAGATGAAGCATTTTACCGGGAGAGACGATGTCGCGGCGCTGGTGGGCTCCTACCGCGAATACAATCTGCTTAAGCACGACGAGATGGTGTCGCTGTTTCCGGGCGTGAAGGAAACGATCGAACGGCTTCATCGGGAGGGCGTTCGGATCGGCGTCGTAACGACGAAGATGAGGGAGACGACGATTCGCGCGCTTAAGCTTCTGGAGATCTATTCCTATATGGATACGATCGTGACGCTGGACGACGTGGAGAACGCGAAGCCGCATCCGGAGCCGGTGGAGAAGGCGGTCGCGGCGCTCGGCTCGAAAGCGTCGGAGACGCTGATGGTCGGAGACAGCTCCGTCGACATCGTATCCGCGCTCCGGGCGGGAGCTGTTCCCGTAGGAGTGGCGTGGTCCCTGAAGGGGGAAGAGCTGCTGCGCAAATCCGGCGCTTCGTACATCGTAACGGAGATGGGCGAGCTGCTGGCCCTATGCGGAATCGGAAATGAGGGTGCTTAAGGTTGAGGAACGTGGAGAGGTATCCGGTGGAGGGGCCGAACGCGCTGTGGCAAGTCTACCGCACGGTGTCTCGGTTCAAGTCGGTGCGCAATTTCGTCTTTATCCAGATCGCGCGCTACTGTCCGAGCCTGCCGGTTAAAAACTGGATCTACAGGCGCGTGCTCGGGATGAAGGTCGGGCGGCATACGTCGTTCGCGCTCATGGTGATGGTGGACGTCTTCTTCCCCGAGCGAATCTCGATCGGAGACAACTCGATCATCGGCTACAACTCGACGCTGCTCACTCACGAATATTTGATCAAGGAATACCGTCTGGGAGATATTCGAATCGGCGCTAACGTCATGATCGGAGCGAACGTGACGGTGCTGCCGGGGGTAACGATCGGCGACGGGGCGGTCGTCGCGGCCGGCTCTGTCGTCCACAAGGACGTCGCTCCGGGGGCGCGGGTCGGGGGCAATCCTCTGCGTTCGCTTGGCGATGCCGGCGACGGCTCGGAGCTTCGATAGCGAGGTGGCGAAATGATGAAGCGTCCGGGAACAATTATCGGTTATCTGCTGCTCGTTCCCCTTTTGCTCTGCCTAACCTACCAGAATCGGCTTCATGAATCGAACTACAAAGTTGCTCAGGAGCCGCTCGATCCCGTCGTTTCCGCGGAACGCCTTGCCGACGAGTACGACGTAATCGTAGCGGGAACCGATCCGGAAGGAATTATGGCGGCGATCTCGGCTTCGCGCAACGGTTTGAAGGTGCTGCTCGTCGAGAACCGCGACCGTTCCGTTCTGGGCGGGCTGATGACGCTGGGGTGGCTGAATACGCTCGATCTCAATAAAGCTCCCGTTAACTATCGGCTCTGGAAAGATCCCGTTTATTTGAATAAAGGATTGTTCCAGGAGTGGTACGACGGAATTCGGGGCTCCTCCTTCGATGTAAACCGCGCCGCCAATCTGTTCATTCGAATGATATCCGCGGAGGAAAATATCGACCTTCTGCTGCACGCGCGAACGATGGAGCCCATGCTGGAAGGGAGCCAGGCGGTCGGGATGCGGCTGGCGACGGTAGACGGAAGGGAGTTCGTCGTCCGCGCCAAGGCGATTATCGACGCGACCCAAGATGCCGACGTCGCAGCCGCCGCGGGGGCGCCGTACACGTTCGGACGCGAGGATCTCGGGGAGCCGGAAGCGCGGATGGCGGTAACGCTGGTATTCAAGCTCAGCGGCGTGACGGACGAAGCGTGGCGCAAGATGAAGCGGTTCGACAATGCCGGCGGCTTCGACAGCCGCAGCATCTGGGGATATCAAGAAGCCAGGGAGTACGTGTCTTCGGATTCGTCGAGAGTGCAGATGCGCAACCTGAACATTGGACGACAGGACGGCGACACGGTACTGATCAACTCGATGCAGATTTACGGAATCGATCCGCTTGACCCCGAATCGGTAAACGAGGGGCTGCGGATCGGCGAGAAGGAAGCGCCGTTGATCGTCGAATTTCTAAAGACGAGGTTCGAGCAATTCCGCGGCGTAGAATTCGCCGGCACCGCGCCCGAGCTGTACGTCAGGGAAACCCGTCACATCCTGGGAGAGTACCGGCTGAAGATGGCGGATCTGCTGGAAAATCGCGATCATTGGGACGCGATCGCCTATGGGTCGTACGAGGTGGATATTCAAAGTCTCGACGCCAATAACAAAGGCACGATTCTGATGGTGCCGAAGCAGTACGGGGTGCCCTTCCGCAGTCTTGTTCCTCTGAAGGTGGACGGCCTGCTCGTCGTTGGGCGGTCGGCCAGCTTCGACACGCTGCCTCACGGCAGCGCTCGGGTCATTCCGCTCGGAATGGCGACTGGCGAGGCCGCTGGCGCCGCCGTCAAGCTTGCGCTGGAGCGGGGAGTCTCCCTGCGGGAGCTTTCCCTGTCGCCGGAAGCGATAGGGGAGCTTCGGCAGAGGCTGACGGAGCAAGGGATGGACTTGACAATGCGCAGCTTCTCGCCTCCGGCTTATACGAAGCATGAAGCGTACCCGGGACTTGCGGCGGCGGCCAGCCTGGCCCTTGCGAGCGGCGGGTACGGGAACGACTGGAAGCTGGACGAGATGACGAATTCCCAGAGATTCTTAAATCAAATGCGTACGTTGCAGAAGCGCTATCCGGAGCTGATACGGCAAACGTTGACGGCTTCCTCGGTTGGCGGGGCATCCGCGAAGGATGCGCTCGGTCTCGATCTGGCCGCGTACATGATCGCCAAAGCGGCAGGACTGGACGACGACCGCCAGACGGCCTTGCAGGCATTGGCGGAGCGGGGATGGATTCGCGACGAGACGATCGCCAATCTGGCCGACCGTGAACGATTGACGAACGGCGACGCGTTCATGCTTGTTCGCGACTTGGTGCAATACGGCGCAGGAGTCGTATTCGAATAAACGAAAGTCGCCCGACGGCCTAGACGGCGTCGGGCGACTTTCACTGTATCGGAGAGCGGAAACGTATCGGGAAAGCGGGATTGACTGAGCGATGGGGTCATGGTAATATACGACTAATCTCTTTATTTTGGCAGTATGGTAACATGGTAGCACTTTAATGCAATGAAGTGATTGCGAAAAGCAACGGAGAGTCGCAAGAGAGTGCGGCACGGTCCATTTGCAATAGAGGAAAATGCGAAGAAGGTGCGCAAAGATGACGAAACCGAAAGTGTTCGAGAAGCCTACTGGAGTGAAGGATTATTTGCCGCATGCGGTAGCCAAGCTGAGGAAGATCGAGCGCAGCGTGCTGGAGTGCATGCGCTTGTGGGGTTACGAGCAGATCATCACTCCCGCGCTCGAATATTACGATACGGTCGGGATGGCCAGCTCAACGTCGGACCAGAAGCTGTTCAAGCTGCTGGATCGCCGAGGCACGTCGATCGTGCTGCGCTCGGACATGACGGCGCCGATCGCGCGCGTCGTCGGTTCGCTGCTGAAGGATGAGGCGTTCCCGATCCGCCTGAGCTACCACGGCAACGTGTTTCGGGCTTTCGAGGAAGAAGGCGGTCGGGACTCGGAATTCTACCAGACCGGCGTAGAGCTGGTCGGAGACGCGTCTCCGGAGGCGGATGCGGAGATGATCGCGCTGGCGGTCGCCTCCCTGAAGGCGGCGGGCGTGCCGGCGTTCAGGATTGCGATGGGCCACGTCGGGTTCCTGAACGGTTTGTTCGAGGAGACGCTGCCAGGGCTGGTTGGCGAACAGGAGACGCTGAAAGCCTGTCTGCTGCAGCGGGATCACGTCGGCTACCGGGACGCGATTCGCAAGCTGTCGCTGGACGCCGCGTGGAAGCGGGAGCTGGAGGACATTTTGCGGCTTCGGGGCGGTCAGGAGGTGTGCTCCCAGGCGCTGGAGCTTAGCTCGAACGAAGGGGCGCGGGCGGCGATCCGACATCTGTGCGACGTATGGGACGTGCTGGAGGCGTACGGCATCCAGGAGCACGTGCTGATCGATCTGACGATGATCGGGGACTTCTCCTATTACACGGGCATGACTTTCGAAGGCTATGCCTCGCATCTGGGCTTCCCGGTGTGCAGCGGAGGACGATACGACAACCTGCTCTCGCAGTTCGGACGCTCCGCTCACGCTACGGGATTCGCGCTGAAGACGACGCGTATTCTGGAGGTCGTGGAAGACGCCGCGGAAGAGCGCGAACGGACGCTTGTGGCGTATGAGGGCCCGCAGCGTCAGGCGGCTCTCGCGAAGGCGAACAGGCTGCGCGAGCAAGGCGAGATCGTCGTGACCGCGCTCGTATCGGCTTCGGAGCTGGAGGAACTGCGGGCTTCGCATCTGGAAGGGCATGCGAGCAGGAGCGGGATAGCATACCGCGGAAGAACGTATGAGAAGCTGGTTTCTTTCGAAGACGGAAAGGATGATTTGGCATGACGGACAGCGGCACGTTAAAAGTCGCGATGCCCAAAGGGCGCATCTACAAGCAGGCCAGCAAGCTGTTCCGGCAAGCCGGTCTGCCGATTCCGGAAGATTTCGACGATTCCCGCAAGCTGATCATCCCGGTTCCCGAGGCGAACATGGAGTTCATCATGGCGAAGCCGGTCGACGTTCCGACTTACGTGGAGTACGGCGTGGCGGATATCGGGATCGTGGGCAAGGACGTTCTGATGGAGGAAAACAAGGACGTCTACGAGCTGCTGGATCTCGGCATCGCGAAGTGCCGGATGTCGGTCATCGGGCTGCCTGATTGGAAGCCGGTTATCCATCCTCGCGTGGCGACGAAGTACGCGAACGTGGCTTCGCAATATTTCCGGGAGCAGGGGCAGCAGGTGGAAGTGATCAAGCTGAACGGCTCGATCGAGCTGGCTCCGCTGATCGGCCTCGCCGACCGGATCGTGGACATGGTGGAAACCGGGCAGACGCTGAAGGAGAACGGGCTCGTCGAGATGGAGACGCTGTTTCAGGTGACGAGCCGTCTGATCGCCAACCGCGTCAGCTACAGGCTGAAGAACTCGGCGATTCAGGAGCTGTGCGACCGGCTGAGCGCGATGATCGGCGCTCCGGTCTGACGGATACGGTTAAGCGAGGAGGGAGCAGGAATGTATATAGGCAAAGCGGACGGATTCCGTCTGGAGCGGGAGAGCGAGTACGGCTCGCCGGAGCAGAACGCCACGGTGCGGGAAGTCGTGGAGGCGGTGCGCCGGGAAGGCGACGAGGCGCTGCTGCGGTATACGGCGGCTTTCGATAAGGTGACGTTGACGCCGGGGCAGCTTCGGGTGACGGAAGAGGAAATTCAAGGCGCTTACGCCAAGGTGGAGCCGGCGTTTCTGGCGGCGCTGCGGCAGGCGGCGGCGAACATTACGGCGTTCCACGAGAAGCAGAAGCGCGGCTCGTGGATCGACGTGGCGCCGGACGGCACGATGCTGGGCATGGCGATTCGCCCGCTGCGCCGCGTCGGGCTGTATGTGCCCGGAGGCAAGGCGGCGTATCCGTCGTCGGTGCTCATGAACGTGCTTCCGGCCAAGGTAGCCGGCGTGCCGGAGATCGCGATGGTCACTCCGCCGGCGACCGGCGGCCGGGAAGGCATCGACCCGTACATTCTGGTGGCGGCCGCGGAAGCGGGCGTGACGGAGATGTACCGGGTCGGGGGAGCGCAGGCGGTCGCCGCGCTCGCCTACGGGACGGCGAGCATCCCTGCCGTCGACAAGATTTGCGGGCCGGGCAACATCTTCGTGGCGCTGGCGAAACGGGCCGTATACGGCACGGTCGACATCGACAGCATCGCGGGCCCGAGCGAGATTGTCGTGCTGGCGGACGACAGCGCCGATCCGCGGTATGTGGCCGCGGATATGCTGTCGCAGGCGGAGCACGACGAGATGGCGTCGGCGGTGCTGGTGACGCCGTCGCAGGCTTTGGCAGAGGCGGTGGAGGCGGAGCTGGAGCGCCAGGTCGAGGCTTTGCCGCGGGTCGATATCGCGCGCAGCTCTTTGGAGCAGCACGGGGCGATCTTGATCGTCGACAGCCTGGACGAAGGGCTGGACGTGGTCAACAAGCTGGCTCCGGAGCATCTGGAAGTGATGACGGCCGAGCCGATGGAGCTGCTCGGGCGCATCGAGACGGCGGGGGCGATCTTCATCGGTCCGTACAGCTCGGAGCCGGTAGGGGATTATTTCGCGGGCCCGAACCACATCCTGCCGACGAACGGCACGGCGCGGTTCTCGTCACCGCTGAACGTGGACGATTTTCTGAAGAAATCCAGCTTGATCCGATACAGCAAGCAGGCGTTGCTTAGAGACGCCGCGGGGATCGCGACGCTGGCCCGGCACGAAGGGCTGGAAGGCCACGCCCGCGCGGTGGAAATCCGATTGGAAGGCAGGGAGACGAAGTGAGCGAAGAGAAGGTGTTGGGCGGCCGTTCCTCGGCCGTATCCCGCAAGACGAACGAGACGGACATTCAATTGTCCCTGGGAGTGGACGGAAGCGGCGAGGTGTCGCTCGAGACGGACGTTCCGTTCTTGAACCACATGCTGGACCTGTTCGCCAAGCACGGCCAGTTCGACCTGAAAGTCGAAGCCCGCGGAGATGTGGACATCGACGACCATCATACGGTCGAAGACATCGGCATTTGCCTCGGGCAAGTGCTGCGGGAGGCGCTGGGCGACAAGAAGGGCATCAAGCGCTACGCCAGCGTGTTCGTTCCGATGGACGAAGCGCTCGCGCAGGTTGTCGTCGACATCAGCAACCGGCCGCATTTCGAGCTGCGCGGGGAGTTCCCGGCGGCTAACGTAGGCAGCTTCACGGTGGAGCTGGTACACGAGTTCCTGTGGAAGCTGGCGCTGGAAGCGCGCATTACGCTGCATGTCATCGTCCACTACGGACGCAATACGCACCATATGGTCGAGGCCGTATTCAAGGCGCTCGGACGCGCTCTGGACGAAGCGACTTCGATCGATCCGCGCGTGAAGGGCGTGCCGTCCACCAAAGGAGTGTTGTAAGTGATCGCGATCATCGACTACGGCATGGGAAATCTGCACAGCGTCAGCAAAGCCGTAGAGCGGCTCGGCTGCGAAGCTCGCGTGACGTCCGACCCGCGGGAGATTCTGGCGGCGGACGGCGCGATTCTGCCGGGCGTCGGCGCTTTCGGCGACGCGATGTCGAATCTGCGCGAGACCGGGCTGGTCGATACGGTTAAGGAGTACGCGGCTTCGGGCAAGCCGTTTCTCGGCATCTGCCTCGGAATGCAGCTGCTGTTCACCGAGAGCGAGGAGCATGGCGTCCATCGGGGACTGGACTTGCTGCCGGGACGGGTCGTCCGGTTCCAAGGGGACTACAAGGTTCCGCATATGGGCTGGAACGAGTTGATCTTCAAGCAAGAGAGCCCGCTGTTCGAGAGCGTGGAGCCGGGGCACGTGTATTTCGTGCACTCGTATCACGCGCTGCCGGAGCGGGAGTCGGATTTGCTGGCGGTGACGGACTACTACCAGCCGGTGACGGCAATCGTCGGCCGAGGTTCGGTGTACGGCATGCAGTTCCATCCGGAGAAAAGCGGCGAGCTGGGCATGGCTCTGCTCCGCAAGTTCACGGATATGGCGTCGGGAAGGAATGAGGGGCTTTGAAGTTTAGACCTTGTATCGATATTCACCAAGGCAAGGTGAAGCAGATCGTCGGGGAAACGCTTCAAGCGGACGACTCGAAGGTCGTGGAGAACTTCGTCTCCGAACGTGGGGCGGATGATTATGCTTCGCTGTATAAACAAGACGGGTTAACCGGCGGGCACATTATCATGCTCGGCGACGGCAACCGGGAGGCTGCGTTGTCCGCGCTAAGGGCCTATCCCGGCGGCTTGCAGATCGGCGGAGGCATCACGGCGGATAACGCGGCGGCCTTCTTAAGCGAAGGGGCTTCGCACGTCATCGTCACTTCTTACGTTTTCCGGGACGGCCGCCTTCAGATGGACAACCTGCGGCGCATCGTTGCGGAGGTCGGCAAGAAACGGCTCGTACTTGACCTCAGCTGCAAGGAACGGGACGGCAAATGGTTCGTGGTGACCAACCAGTGGACGAAGTTTAGCGATCTGGAAGTCAACGAAGCCACTGTCCGGGAGCTCGAAAGCTATTGCGACGAGTTTCTGATCCATGCGGTCGATGTGGAAGGGAAGCGAGAGGGCGTGCAAGAGAAGCTGGCAGCCAAGCTCGCGGAATGGGCGACGATTCCGACCACTTACGCAGGCGGCGCGCGATCGCTCGCGGATTTGGCGCGATTCCGCGAGTTGACGCGCGGCAAGCTGGATATTACGATCGGCAGCGCTCTCGATATTTTCGGGGGGACTCTTCCCTATAGCGAAGTCGTGGCCTATTGCGATCCGTCGAGGTCGTCGTAACGGATAACGCGAGAAAAGGGGGAACGCCGCATGTTAGCTAAAAGAATCATACCTTGCCTGGACGTGAAGGACGGGCGGGTCGTTAAGGGCGTTAATTTCGTGAATTTGCGGGATGCCGGAGATCCGGTGGAGCTGGCGGCGATCTACGACCGGGAAGGCGCGGACGAGCTGGTGTTTCTGGACATCTCCGCGTCGGTGGAAGGCCGGGCGACGATGGTGGACGTGGTGCGGCGGACGGCTGGGGAGATTACGATTCCGTTCACGGTCGGGGGCGGCATCTCGGCGGTGGAGGACATGAAGCGGCTGCTGCGCGCGGGCGCGGACAAAATCGGCATCAACACGGCGGCGATCCGCAATCCGGACCTGATTACGGACGGCTCCCGTACGTTCGGCGCGCAGTGCATCGTGGTGGCCATCGACGCGAAGTTCAACGCGGAGTGGGGAGAATGGGAGGTGTTCACCCACGGCGGACGCCATTCGACGGGCATTCGCGCGCTGGAGTGGGCGAAAGAAGCGGAGCGCCGGGGAGCGGGAGAGATTCTGCTCACCAGCATGGACGCGGACGGCACGAAGGACGGCTTCGACGTCGCGCTGACCAAGGCGGTGTCGTCGAGCGTGGGCATCCCGGTCATCGCTTCGGGAGGAGCGGGCAACGCCCAGCATTTCGCGGACGTGTTCGCGGAAGGGCAGGCGGACGCGGCGCTGGCGGCGAGCATTTTTCACTATAAGGAAGTTACGGTGCAAGAGGTTAAGCAAACGTTACGCGGCAAAGGAGTGAACGTCAGATGACGCAGCAAGAGCAAGGACAGTGGCAGGATCAGATCAAGTGGAGCGACGACGGGCTCGTGCCGGCGGTCGTGCAGGACGCGCTGAGCAAGGAAGTGCTCATGCTGGCCTACATGAACAAGGAGTCTCTGCAAAAGTCGCTGGAATCCGGACAAACGTGGTTTTGGAGCCGGTCGCGCGGCGAGCTGTGGAACAAAGGGGCAACCAGCGGGCATACGCAGCAGATCGAGTCGCTGCATTACGACTGCGACGGGGATACGCTGCTCGTGAAGGTGCGCCAGAACGGACCGGCGTGCCATACCGGGGCGTACAGCTGTTTCTATCGCGAAGGTACGTCGAAGACGGCCGAGGCAGCGGCGCGGCAGGAGGACCGCTTCGCTCCGCTTAGCCGGCTCGAGACGACGATCGCGCAGCGCGACGCGGAACGCCCGGAAGGCGCCTACACGACGTACTTGTTCGAGAAGGGGCTCGACAAAATTCTCAAGAAGGTCGGGGAAGAAACCGCCGAAGTGATCATCGCCGCGAAAAACCGCGACGGGGACGAGCTGCGCTGCGAGTCCGCCGATCTCGTTTTCCACCTGATGGTGCTGCTCCGCGAGCAGGGCATTCCGTTCGACGACGTGCTGAAAGAGCTGGAATTCCGTCACCGGAAACCGGTCAAGAAGGATTAGGTGGAGCGGCCATGACCCAGGCGGAAGCGAAAGGCATGCTCATCGATTATCATACGCATCACGCGCGCTGCGGCCATGCGGTCGGCAACTTGGAGGACTACATCCTCAGCGCGATAAACCAAGGCATGGAGCAGATCGGCTTGTCCGACCACATGCCTTTGCTGCATGTCACCGACAAGGATAATCCCGATTCCGCGATGCCGATGGACGAGCTTCCCCGCTATGTGGAGGAGGCGCTTGCCCTGAAGGAGAAATACAAGGGCCGCATCGAGGTGCGGGTCGGCCTGGAAGGCGATTACGTCGAGGGTTACGAAGAAGAGATCGAGCGAATCGTGAACGGTTATCCATGGGATTACGTGATCGGTTCGGTTCATTTTCTCGGAACGTGGGATGTGACGGACTTCCGGCAGGTTGGCCGATGGGAGGGGCGCCGCGTCGTCGACGTGTACGAGCAGTACTTCGACGCTATCGCGAAAGCCGCGGCAACCGGCTTCTACGACTACATCGGGCACATCGACGCGATCAAGCGGTTCGGCTACCGTCCGGAGGAGGACGTGACCGCCCTGGAGGATGCAGCGTTGCAGGCCGTCAAGAAGCACGACCTCGCCTTCGAACTGAACGCGGCAGGCTTCTACGCGCCTTGCAAGGAAATGTATCCCTCCTTTTCCATTCTGGAGCGAGCCAGAGCTTACGACATCCCCGTAACGTACGGTTCCGACGCCCATCACCCCGACAAAGTGGGACAAAAAGGAGCAGAAGCGCAAGCGATGCTGAAAAAAGCCGGATATACGGACCTGGCTTTGTTCACGGGGCGTAAACGGGAATCGAAACCTTTTTAAAATCGGCCCGAACTCATGTATAATGGGTTTGATGACTTGACGGATTTCGACACATGGAGCGTCGAATCGCCAAAATATGGAGGGGCACATGTACAGCAGCAGTAAGCTTCGTATCTTTTCGGGATCATCCAATCCGCTGTTGGCAGGCAAGATCGCCGACAATCTCGGAGTGCCGCTGGGGAAAATCAAGCTTTCCCGGTTCAAGAGCGGTGAAGTGTACGTTCACTACGAGGAGACGATTCGCAACTGCGACGTTTTCCTGGTCCAGTCTTTATCCCATCCGATCAACGATTACTTCGTGGAATTGCTGGTCATGATCGATGCGGCGAAACGGGCGTCGGCACGGACGATTAACGTCGTGCTTCCGTATTACGGCTATGCCCGGCAGGAAAGGAAAGCAGCTCCCCGCGAGCCGATCTCCGCGAAGATGGTAGCCGATGTGCTGACGACCGTCGGCGCGCACCGCATCGTGACGATCGACTTGCACGCTCCGGCCATTCAAGGCTTCTTCGACATTCCGGTCGACCACTTGACCGCGCTGGACTTGATCAGCGACTATCTGAAGTCGAAGAACATCCGCAATCCCGTCGTGGTCTCCCCGGATGCGGGACGAGCCTCGACGGCCGAGAAGCTGGCGAACCAACTGGATTGCTCTTTCGCCATCATGATCAAGAAGCGTCCGGCGCACAACGAATCCGTCATTACGCACGTCATCGGGGAAGTCGAAGGGTTTACCCCGATCGTAATCGAAGACATGATCGATACCGGCACGACGATCGTTAACGTCGTCGAGGGCTTGAAGGAACGCGGCGCGGAGGATCCGTTCGTATGCGCGACCCACCCGCTGTTCTCCGATCCGGCCCTGAAGCGGCTCGACCACCCGAACATCAAGGAAGTGGTCGTTACCGACACGATCCTGCTGCCGGAGGAACGCTCTTCCCGGTTCAAGGTGATCTCGGTGGCGCCGATGCTCGCGGAAGCGACGCGCATCATCATGGAAGGCGGCTCGATCAGCACGCTCTTCAAGACGAAAGGCGTATAGAAAAATACACGAAGCGGCAGCTGCGGCGGACGGACCTTGTCCGTTCGTCGGCGCCCTTGCTTGGCTCCGGGGGATGAGGCCCCCGGAGTTTTATTTTATGGATCGCGCAGGCTGTGTTATAATCTTGGGTGATGAGTTTCAGACCACGAGGAGGTGCCTTGCGATGAGCCAGCGAAAGCGCGCGGCGAAAAACCGACGTCCCAAAGTCATCCCGATGAGATTGGATGCGACATTCTTCTTCGAGCGTGCCGTTCAGTCGCTGGATCGGTACCATTACGACAAGGCACTGAAATATTTTCGCCGCGCGGTGGAGTACGAACCGGAGAACCCGGTCAACCACTGCAACATGGCCGGCATTCTGTCCGAGATGGGACGGTACGAGGAATCGAACGTCATTCTTCGCTCGGTGCTCGATCAGATCGATCCCGCGATGACGGAATGCTACTACTACTTAGCTAACAACTACGCCAACATGGAGCTGTTCGAAGCGGCGGAAGAAGCCCTTGTCCGGTATCTGGAGAACGATACGGAAGGCCAATTTCTGGAAGAGTCGGACGAACTGCTCGACTTGCTTCACTATGAGCTGAACCGGCCCGCGAAGCTGTCGACCATTAAGGCCAAAGAAAATATCTACGCCCACGACAAGGCCCGGGAACTGCTGGAAGCAGGCCGGTTCGCCGAGGCGGTCAAAATGCTGGAAGAAATTATCGAGCGGCAGCCGGACTTCTTGGCGGCAAGGAATAACCTGGGGCTGGCATACTACTATATGGGGCTGTTCGACAAGTCGGTCTCCACCATTACCGAGGTGCTGGATTCGGAGCCGGGCAATCTGCACGCGCTGTGCAATCTGGCCATTTTCTACCAGCATTCGAACCAGGAGGAGCAGCTTCGGTCGCTGATCGCGAAGCTGAACAAGACGATTCCCTTCCACCCCGAGCACGTGTTCAAAATGGCGACGACGCTGGGCATCGTGGGGGAGCATCGCGAGGCTTACCAGCATTTCCGCCGTCTGCTGCGCACGGGAGAATTGGCGGGAGAGCCGAGCTTGCATCACTTCGCGGCGATCGCGGCGGTCAATCTTCAGCGTTACGAAGATGCGAAGAAGCATTGGCAGCAGGCCGAGAGACTCGATCCCGAATCGCAAGTGCCTCCTTTTCACCTGAAAAAGCTGGAAAGGATCCGCGCGGGAGAAGAGACCGCTCCGACGCATTACCATTATCACCTTCCGTTCGAAGAGCAGTTCAAGCAGTGGGAAAACAACCCTGGCCAAGTGACGGAGGCGCTGAAGAACGATCCGCTTATCCGTTCGTCTTTCTTCTGGGCGCTCAGGCACGGCGACCGGCGCACGAAGGTGCAGGTCATTCAAGCGCTGGGCCTCGTGGCGGACGATGAAGTGGTCGAGGCGCTGAAAGCCTTCCTGATCGATCCGGACGAGGAGGACGAACTGAAGCGGGTGGCGGTGCTGGTGCTCCGTTCCATCGGGGTGCAGGACTCGCTCGCGGTCATCTTCAGCGGACGGACGCTGACGCTGGACGCGCGCCGCAAATCCGCGCAGCTTCCGGTCTGGGACAGCGCATGGCAGACCGTGCTGGAGCAGGCGCTCGAAGGGATGTCGGGACGGTACGACGTCGTGCAGCAGCACGACATGATGACGCTGTGGGTCGATTTTCTGTCGCGCGTGTACCCGGAGGTGCCGAAGCTGCACAAGTCGACGGGCTGGGCGGCGGCGCTCGAATATTGGACGGCCAAGATGCACCGAAGAACGGTCACGTATGCGGACCTCGTCAGCCGGTACGGCGTGTCTCAAGCGAGCATCAGCCGGTACGCGAACCGGATCGACGAAGCGTGCGGCATTCGGGAGAAGCTGGATTTGACGAGACCTTCGTTTCACTAGCATCTAAATTCCAACGAACTCGAACACGACTTGATATCGTTTCGCGCCACGAGGAGGCAGCATCCATGCACAAAACAATCGTAATCGGAACGGGACCCGCAGGGCTGACGGCGGCGATCTATCTGGCCCGCGCGAACCTGTCGCCGCTCGTCATCGAAGGGCCCGAGCCGGGCGGTCAATTGACGACGACGACGGAGGTCGAGAATTTCCCCGGTTTTCCCGAGGGGATTATGGGACCGGATCTCATGGCGAACATGCGCAAGCAAGCCGAACGGTTCGGAGCGGCATTCCGCACGGGCTGGATCAATCAGGTTGACTTGTCCAAGCGGCCGTTCAATCTGTCGCTCGAAGGCGGGGAGACGCTGCAAGCGGAGACTCTGATTATCTCTACCGGGGCTTCGGCCAAATATTTGGGCATTCCGGGGGAGAAGGAGAACGTCGGATACGGAGTCAGCACGTGCGCGACTTGCGACGGGTTCTTCTTCCGCGGCAAGAAAATCATCGTCGTCGGAGGCGGAGATTCCGCGATGGAGGAAGCCAATTTCTTGACGCGGTTCGCCTCGGAAGTGACGCTCGTCCATCGCCGCGACGAACTTCGCGCTTCCAAGATCATGCAGGAGCGGGCTCGCCAGAACGACAAGATTTCGTGGGGATTAAACAAAACTCCGCTGGAGGTCGTCGCCGGCGAACAGGGCATTACGGGTCTCAAAGTGCGCGACAACGCGACAGGAGAGGAAGAGATCCTCGGCACGCAGGGCTTGTTCGTGGCGATCGGCCATACGCCGAACACGAAGTTTCTCGGCGATCAGATCGAGACGGACGAACTCGGCTATATCCAGGTGAAGCCGGGATCGACGGAGACGAACGTGCCGGGCGTGTTCGCTTGCGGAGACGTGCAGGACCATAAGTACCGCCAGGCGATTACGGCGGCAGGCAGCGGCTGCATGGCCGCGCTCGATTGCGAGAAGTTTCTGGAAGGCTCCGCGACGCACGACTGGAGCCAGTCTCTGTAAGCTTGGGTTCATATGCCGCTTCCGTCGCCGACCCGTCGGCGGCGGAGCCGACTGTTTTAAGTCTAATTATTCCTTATGAGGTGTCGACAAACATGTCAGATTCATTGTTCGTAGGCGTAGATTTGGGCGGAACGTCCATCAAGGTCGGCTTGTGCAACGAGACGGGAGATTTGCTTCGCACGTACGAAGGACCTACGCAAGCCTCCGATGGAGCGGATGCCGTTCTGTCCAATATCGCGGCCTATGTCCGGGAGCTCGTTCCTCCGGGAACGGCGGAATGGGAAGCGGTCGTCGGCGTAGGCATCGGCATTGCCGGGTTTCTCAACATTCCCGAGGGGATTATCAACTTCTCGCCCAACCTTCCGTTCAAGGACGTACCGGTCAAGGGCATCATGGAAGAGAAGCTGGGCAAGCCGGTGAAGATCAACAACGACGCCAACGTCGCCGCTCTCGGCGAAGCATGGGGAGGCGCAGGCAGAGGCGTACGGAACTGCGTTTGCTATACGCTCGGGACAGGCGTCGGCGGCGGCGTCATACTGAACGACCGGCTGATCGAAGGGGCTTCGGGGATGGCCGGGGAACTGGGCCATATCACGATCGTGCCCGATCTTGAGGCGATCCAATGCGGCTGCGGCAGAATGGGCTGTCTGGAGACGGTGTCGTCGGCTACCGGAATCATTCGCATGGCGAAGGATGCCGTCGCGCGCGGAGACAAGACGTCGCTCGCTCTCGTGGAAGAAGAGCTGACGGCCAAGCACGTCATCGACGCGGCGAAGGATGGCGACGAGGCGGCCGCAAGGATCGTCAGCCGGGCCGCCTTCTATCTGGGCAAATCGATGGCGGTCGTGGCGCTTGTCGTCAATCCTGAGCGCTTCATTATCGGCGGCGGGGTCAGCAAGGCGGGAGAGTATCTGTTCGCGCAAATTCGCGAAGCCTTCGGCAAGCTGACGCCGGCCAACGCGACGGCAGGAGTGGAGATCGTGGCGGCGGAGCTCGGCAACAACGCCGGAGTGGTCGGAGCCGCGGGATTGTTCCTTCGGGCATAATTGCAGCAAGGCGCTCGGCTCCGCACGCTCGTGAAGCGGTCCGGGCGCTTCATGTTATTTTACCGTCCCGCAGAGGGACGAACGTAATCAGGGCCGCAGGGAGAGGGGTAACGCATGGATACGATAACGACGCAGCCTAGGCTCGTCATTATAACGGGGATGTCGGGAGCCGGCAAAACGATCGCCGTGCAGAGCTTGGAGGATCTGGGGTTCTTCTGCGTCGATAATTTGCCGCCGGTGCTTATTCCGAAGTTCGCGGATTTGATCGACCAGTCGCAAGGCCGAATCGCCAAGGTCGCCTTGGTGATCGATCTGCGCGGGCGAGAGTTCTTCACGGCGCTGTCCGAATCGCTTAATCATATTCGGGAGCATAACACGATCCACTACGAGATTCTGTTCCTCGACGCGACCGACTCGGTGCTCGTGCAGCGCTACAAGGAGAGCAGGCGCCGTCACCCGCTGGCGCCGGATGGATTGCCGCTGGACGGGATACACTTGGAGCGTAAGCTGCTCGAAGACTTGAAGGGCTGGGCCAATCAAGTTATCGATACGAGCAATCTGAAGCCCGCCGCGCTGAAAGAGAAGATCGTCGCCCGGTTCACGAACATGGATCAGAACAACATCTCGATTAACGTGACGTCGTTCGGATTCAAGTACGGCGTTCCGATCGACGCCGATCTAATCTTCGACGTTCGCTTTTTGCCGAACCCGCACTATATCGACACGCTTCGCCCGAAAACGGGAGTCGACCCGGACGTGTACGATTATGTCATGAAGTGGACGGAGACGCAGACTTTTTTGACGAAGCTGCTCGATATGCTGCAGTTTCTGATCCCGATGTACCATAAGGAAGGCAAGAGCCAGATCGTCATCGGTATCGGATGCACGGGAGGCAAGCACAGATCGGTGGCGCTAGCCGAATATTTGGGACGCAGGCTGGGCTCCAGCGATACGGAATCGGTGCGAGTAAGCCACCGCGACTCCGAACGCGACCGGCATTGAGGTGAGGGAATGAGCAAAAGACAACCCTCTGCCCGCAAGCCGCGGATCGTCGTGATCGGCGGAGGCACCGGGCTGTCCGTTATGCTGCGCGGCTTGAAGCGGAAGCCGCTCGACATTACGGCCATCGTCACGGTCGCGGACGACGGAGGCAGTTCCGGCATTCTGAGGGAGGAATTGCAGATTCCGCCTCCCGGCGATATCCGCAACGTGCTGACCGCGCTCGCCGATAAGGAGCCTCTTATGGCCGAAGTGCTGAAATACAGATTCCAGAACGGGACGGGATTGGCCGGACACAGCCTCGGCAATCTCATCTTGGCGGCGATGACGGACATTACCGGAGACTTCGTCACGGGCATTACCGAGCTGAGCCGCATTCTCGCCGTCAGGGGACGGGTGCTGCCGGCGGCCAATCAGTCTATCGTGTTGAAGGCGGAGATGGAGGACGG
Source organism: Cohnella sp. (assembly GCF_041641335.1). NCBI lineage: Bacteria > Bacillati > Bacillota > Bacilli > Caryophanales > Paenibacillaceae > Cohnella > Cohnella sp. The sequence goes on from NZ_JBEPYQ010000059.1 coordinate 24,666, forward strand.
TTCGACCGTCGTAGGAGAGTCGGCGATTCCGAAGTCGGGGCTCGCCATCCGGAGAGTGTATCTGGAGCCGCCCGACGTCAAGGCGCTTCCGGAGGCCGTCGAGGCCCTGCGGGAAGCGGATGCGATCCTGATCGGTCCGGGAAGCCTGTATACGAGCATTATTCCAAATCTGCTCGTACCGGAGCTGGCGGAGGCGATCGTGGAATCCAACGCGGCCAAGCTGTTTGTCTGCAACGTGATGACCCAGCCCGGCGAGACGGACAACTATTCCGTCAGCGATCATCTGGCCGCCGTTCACGCCCATATCGGCCATCATCTTTTTGACTACGTCATCGTGAACGATGGAGAAATCCCCCCGCAGGTGGAGAACCTCTACGCCGAGCAGGGAGCCAAGGCGGTCCACTTGGACCTGGAGGAGGTTACCCGCCGGGGCTACAAGGTCATCGCGGACAAACTCGTCCTGTTCCGCACTTACTTGCGGCATGACGCGGAGAAACTAAGCGAGCACATTTACCAGTTGGTCGATAACTGGATGCTCAGAAAGGGGTGAGAAAGGCATGTCTTTTGCAGCGCAAACGAAAAAGGAGCTCACGATGCTCGAGAGCGACAGCTGCTGCGAAAGGGCGGAACTGTCTGCGCTGATTCGGATGAACGGTACGATCTCGTTGTCGAACCGCAGGGTCGTGCTGGACATCGCCACGGAGAATGCCGCGATTTCGCGTCGAATCTATACGTTGCTAAAGCGCCATTTTACGGTCGTCACTGAGCTTTTCGTCCGCAAAAAGATGCGGCTGAAAAAAAACAACGTCTACGTCGTTCGAATTCCAGCCGGGGCCGAAGCGATCTTGAACGATCTGAGCATCGTCTCGGAGGGGTTCCTCTTCCATCCGAGCATCGACAAGGAGCTCGTGCGTAAATCCTGCTGCAAGAAGGCTTATCTGCGGGGCGCTTTCCTGGCGGGAGGCTCGGTGAACAATCCCGAAGGGTCGTCCTACCACCTCGAGATTTCGTCGATGTACGAAGAGCACTGCAAGGCTCTCGTCGACTTGGCGAACAAGTTCCATCTGAACGCCCGGTTCATTGAGCGGAAGAAGGGTTTTATCCTGTACATCAAGGAAGGCGAGAAGATCATCGAATTTCTGAACATTATCGGCGCGCATCAGGCGCTGTTCAAGTTCGAGGATGTCCGCATCATGCGGGATATGCGCAATTCCGTGAACCGGATCGTCAACTGCGAGACCGCCAATCTGAACAAGACGATCGGAGCCGCGGTTCGGCAGATCGATAACATCAAGCTCTTGGAGAAGGAAATCGGACTTCACAATCTTCCCGACAAGCTCCGCGAGGTGGCCGAGGTCAGGCTCCAGCACCCGGATATCAACCTCAAGGAAGTCGGAGATCTGCTGAAAGGCCAGGTCAGCAAATCGGGCGTTAACCATCGGCTCCGCAAGCTCGACGAGTTGGCCGAAAAAATCCGAAACGGCGGGGCATAAAGCGTATGGCGCATTTGTTCATATCAATGTTATAATAATGTAGAACTGGAGCACGGGAGTCCCGACGAGCGGGACGAATTAAAGATAGGGGGTATCCGGTCCATGACGAGACAGCCGGTAGTCGTTCGGCTTAAAACAGGTCTTCACGCCAGACCGGCGGCACTATTCGTGCAAGAGGCCAATAAATTCTCTTCGGACGTCTTCGTTGAGAAGGATGAGAAGAAGGTTAACGCGAAGAGCATCATGGGCATTATGAGCCTGGCGATCAGCTCCGGCACGGAGGTCGCGATCAGCGCGGAGGGTTCGGACGCAGAGCAGGCTGTAACCGCTTTAGTCCAACTCGTGAGCAAAGAAGAACTGGAAAATCAATAAGATTTTTTGCATGAAGCCCCCGTGGAGGGGCTTTTTGCGTTTTTAACATTTTTGTCCCTGAACGTGAAACATTTGTCTATTCGATTGCGTTAATAAAGGCAAACCGATCGAAAGGGGCTTGGTCATGAAAAAAAGCGCTTTGCAAGTGTTGTCGGTCGTTCTGGCCGCGGCGGTAATTGGATGGTTCGGATTCGTGAAAGGGGAGGGGAACGCGGTGTCCGCAGAAACTTCGGCTTCGGCTGTCCAAACGGCGCCTTATACGGTAACGGTGGGGGCGAGCGGCTCCGTGATGGTAGAGCCGGACGTCGCTTATCTGCGTCTGGCGGTCGAGACGCGCGGGTCGAAAGCGACGGAGGCGCAGCAAGCGAACGCGAAGCAGTTCGCGGGAGTGGAGAAGGTGCTGTACGAGACGTTCGGCATCGCCAAGAAGGACGTTACGACGACCGGGTTCGACGTGCAGCCCGAGTACAACTATACGGAGAAGGACGGACGCGTGCTGAAGGGCTACATCGCGGTTCATTCGATTCAGGTGACCTACCGGAAGCTGCCGGACATCGGCAAGCTGTTCGATGCGTTGACGGAGTCCGGAGCGAACCGGCTGGACGGCGTGCAATTCTCTACGGAGAAGAAGGAGCAGTACGAGCTGGAAGCGCTCAAGAAGGCGATGCAGAACGCGGCTGCCAAAGCCGGGGTATTGGCGACGTCGGCCAATCGTCAGCTGAAGGGCGTCACGAACATCGTGCAGGGCGAAGTGTCGAACAATCCGGTGCTGTATGCCCGCACGCAAGCCAAGGCCGTGATGGCTGAAATGGCTATGGACAGCGCGGCTTCCTCGGTGCAATCGGGCCAGATCGAGATCAGCACGCAAGTCACCGTTCAATACGAAATGCAATAATAGACGCGAACAAGGCGGAGGTCGTCTTGAAAGCTCGGAGGGTTTCTCGCAGGAGGCCTCCGGTTTTCGAGACGCCCTCTTTTTCTGCGACTGACCCATGAACGTCCGAGGGACATGAAGGCAGGATTACTGTTCGAGAGGAGACCAATCGCATGATTGAGAGAATCGATCATATCGTGTTAACGGTTAGGGATTTGGAAAAGACGGTCCGGTTTTATACAGGGGCATTAGGAATGGAATTGATTACGTTCGGTGCGAATAGAAAGGCCCTTTCCTTCGGGCAACAGAAGATCAATCTTCACGAATACGGCAATGAGTTCGAACCCAAAGCCCAGTCGCCGTTGCCTGGTTCAGAGGATCTCTGCTTTATAACCAAAGAGCCGATTGAAGAACTCCGCACGCAGTTCATCGAAAAAGGCATCGATATCGTAGAAGGGCCGGTTAAGAGGACGGGAGCATTAGGACCGATAACCTCCATTTATTTCAGAGATCCTGATGGAAACTTAATTGAATTATCCAATTATTAAGACGTTCGCAAGCCAGGAAGCAAGATAGGAGAAATAAAACCGCCCGCCTAAGCCGGCGGGCGGAAAGAGTAGGAAAGTTATCGCAAAGATGACGGGTTTACGCTTCTTTATAATGGCTCAACTGACGGATAGAGAGCGCTTCTTCCAGCAGTTCGATGAATTCATGAGACAGATTCATCTTCTTGGCTTCTCTGTAGACTTCCAGCAGATGCTCATCTTTAAGCGGGCGAAGCAAGGATGCTTTATCGCTCAACCGACGAGCTGCAACCATGTCAACGGGAGCAGAATGCGTTCTCCCTGCTGCGGAAGGGTCCTCGGACGACGTGGCTACAAGGTACGGATACGATCTTTCAGGCATACATAATTCCTCTCTTCCAAAGTTCCTAAGAGATAGCTAGAACTGGGTCTAAATGGAATTCTTATAATTAACAGAATAACATGGTTTGGTGGACTAGCAGAGAGGGCATTCAAAGTTTTGAATTTTTGTTGACATACAATTGGAGTTGTGTTAATGGGGGGGGTAAGAAGAAGCCGTTCAGGTCATCTTGGGATGACCCGAACGGCTTCTTCTTAATGCGGGAGTAACGCTTAGTTGACTTTCTCGATGACTTTATCGATCAGACCGTACTCGCAGGCGACTTCGGCATCCATGAAGTTGTCGCGGTCGGTGTCCTTCTCGATTCTTTCCAGCGGCTGGCCGGTACGTTCGGCCAGAATGCCGTTCAGCTTATCCCGCAGCTTCAGAATTCTGCGAGCGCGGATCTCGATGTCGCTGGCTTGCCCTTCGGCTCCTCCGAGCGGCTGGTGGATCATTACTTCGCTGTTCGGCAGGGCGAAGCGCTTGCCCTTGGCGCCCGCGGCGAGCAGGAACGCGCCCATCGACGCGGCCATGCCGACGCAAATCGTGGAGACGTCCGGCTTGATGAACTGCATCGTATCGTATATGGCCATGCCGGCCGTAATCGAACCGCCGGGACTGTTGATGTAGAGGTGAATGTCCTTTTCCGGATCTTCGGCCGCCAGGAACAGCAATTGAGCGATAATGGAGTTGGCGACTACGTCGTTCACCTGCGTTCCCAGAAATACGATTCGATCTTTGAGTAATCGGGAATAGATGTCATATGCCCGTTCTCCTCGATTGGTTTGCTCGACAACCATAGGTACAAAACTCATGTTTGGCGTCCCTCCTCATGAACTGTGGTTTCCTTATCATAGCGAATCCGAAGCTAAAAGTCAAAGAAAGTCAAAGAGGGTTGACGAAGAAATTTGCGGTTCTCTGAGCAGGGGGGCGGGGATACAAAAAAACCGGCCTGAAGCCGGCCGGCTGATATAAGCAATATTGGCGCGCCCGTGAGGAATCGAACCTCAATCTCAGCCTTCGGAGGGCTGCGTCATATCCGTTGGACCACGGGCGCTCATTAAGTACAGCAAGAGTTATTATAGGGGATAAGACTCTAAAATGCAAGGGATTTCGGGATTGAAATTATTGTTGAGCCGGGAGCAAGGGAGGAGTTTGCTTTCTTGGTGCGAAAATTTTACAGGAGACATCACATGCGAAATACGGGGCGGGACCGCATTAAGTTGCGGTTTCCGCCTTTTTCTGCGCTTCCGGCATAGATTAAACCGAGCAGACTTCGATCTGATGTTGTTTGCACAAGGCGACCCATTCATCGGGAACTCCCGTGTCTGTTACGATGGCGTTAGCCGCTTCCAGCGGCGCGAAAAAGTTAAGAGAGCGACTTCCGAATTTGCTGGAATCGGTAACGATGTAGGTGGAACTGCTGGAATTGGCCATACACTGCTTGATTTCCGCTTCGGCGAAAGTAGAAGTGGAGAATCCCTTTTCTGTAATTCCCCCGGTGGCAATAAAAGCTTTGTTGACATATACGTTCTCGAAAAACGTCCGCGCCGTGCTGCCGACGAACGATTGGGAAATATGCCGCAATTCTCCTCCGCTGATGACCAGCGAAACGTGTTCCTGATTGCGGAGCAAATGGGCTGCGGTCAACGAATTGGTGATGACCGTGACGTCCCGAATGTCCGAATCCGCAAGAGCGGCCGCAATCTGGCTTGTCGTCGTGCCGGAATCCAGAATAATCGTATCTCGGGGCTGGATGAGCGAAAGGCAGTAATGGGCGATGCGCTTCTTCTCGTCCAACTGGCAGTGCTCCCGCTTGTCGAGAGGGGTCTCGTCCAGAAAACGGATGCCGCCATGAAAACGCTGGAATTTTCCTGAATTCTCCAGCTTCTGCAAGTCTCTGCGTATCGTCATGTCTGACACGTTAAAGTAATCCATGAGCTCCTGCACGGACAAATTTCCCCGCTGTTTGATTAGCTCGGCCAGCTTTCCGAGTCGCTTGTCCGACATATTTTTATACCTCTCCTGTTCTTGTTTCGATTCTACGACAAATAATCATTGTTTGTTTATGTAAACATATTAGTGAACGATTTGAGGGTGTGTCAATGCAAGTTTCAAAAAAAACAAACATAAACCATGAATCGAATAAGAAAATATCCTGCATTTTTGTTTGATAACAAACAAAAATAGAAATTAAATGTTGACATATCACCAAAATATCTCTTATTATAGTCGTGAAATGAACAAAATAAACCAATATTAAACGCTTTGTGTTGATTTTCAGGGGGTGGACGAAGGTTTTAAGCGTTTTAGCTTGCAACAAGAACGACGAACAATCGAAACTTGGGGAGGGCTTAGCTTGAAATCGTTAGGGAAAAGGCTTGTCGGAGGAATGGCGGCAGCGGCCGTTGCGGCCGCGGTGCTTGGCGGGTGCGGACAAAAGGGGGAGACCGGCGACGCCGTTCAGTCAGCCTCCGCATCGCAATCGGGCGGGGCGGAAGAGAAGGTGACGATCAGGTTCACGGGCATTAAAACGTTCGGCGAAGATTCGTGGACGGAATTGGTAAAGGAGTTCGAAGCGCAAAATCCCGACATCGAAGTAGATGTCCATCAGTTGCCGCCTCCGTCCATGAGCACGGAAATCCATCAGTATCTTGTAACCGCTTTATCATCGGGAGAGGCCGACATCGACGTATTTACCGGCGATGTTGTGTGGGTGCCGGAATTCGCCTCGGCCGGTTGGACCGAGCCGATGGATGCTTACGTGGAGAAGGATCAGTACTATCCGGGGGTAATCGAGGCGCTGACCTACCAGGGGCAATTGGCGGCTATGCCTTGGTATGTCGACGGGGGCATGCTCTATTACCGCAAGGATTTGTTGGAGAAGTACGGGCAGGCGGTTCCGCAAACGTGGGACGAGCTAGTCAAGACGGCCCAGTTCATTGTGGAAAAGGAACAAAATCCGAAGCTGCATGGCTTCCTCTGGCAAGGCAAGCAGGCTGAAGTTCTCGTCTGTGATTTCGTGGAGTTTCTGACCAGCGCCGGCGGGGCGGTCGTGGATGAGAACGAAGAGAGCGTCATCGATTCCCCGGCAACGGAGAAAGCGCTCGCTTTTATGAAGAGTACGCTGGACAGCGGGATCAGTCCGAAATCTCTGCTGTCTTACGACGAAGAGCCGAGCCGCACGATTTTCACCGACGGCAACGCGGTATTCCTTCGCAACTGGTCCTATGTGTGGAACGTAGCGCAGGACGAAGCCGGCTCCAAGGTCGCGGGCAAGGTAGGCGTAGCTCCGCTTCCAGCGTTCGAGGGAGGAAAGAGCGCGTCCACGATGGGAGGCTACCAGTTTATGGTGGCCCAAAATTCCAAGCATAAGGAAGCAGCGGTCAAGTTCGCGCAGTTTCTGTCGAGCAAGGAGTCCCAGCTTTATTTTGCCAAGAAGATGGCGTTCAGCCCGACTCGCCCGTCCGTTCTGGAGGATGAGGATCTGAAGCGGAACGCTCCGTTCCTGACAGAACTGTCGGAGGTGTTCAACGGTACGGTCGCCAGGCCGATTACGCCGAAATATCCGCAAATCTCGTTGAAGCTGCAAGCCGCCGTTTCGGCCGTGTTGTCTGGAAGCCTGCATGTCGATCGGGCGACTAAGCAGTTGGACGAAGAAATTCGCGCGATTCTGAACCAATGACGAACTCGCGACGTCAGCGCAAATCCGCCCTTATCGGTTATTTGTTTATTGCTCCGTCGATTGCGATTCTGGCGGCGGTCGGGTTTTATCCGGTGCTCAAAACGTTGTCGCTCAGCTTCTACGACGCTTCGTTTCTGGATTCGGCGTCCCGTTTTATCGGATTGGACAATTACAAGCGGCTGTTAAACGACGTCTGGTTCAAAATCTCTTACCGCAATACCTGGGGATTCACGGCTCTATCGGTGGCGCTGGAAACGGCGATCGGGCTCGGTATTGCCGTGCTGCTGGACAAAAACATTTCCGGGCGTAAGTGGGTCCGCGCCAGCGTGCTGATTCCGTGGGCGATTCCTACCGTCATTTCCGCCAGCATGTGGCAGTGGCTGTTCAATGCGGATTTCGGGCTGATCAATTACTTGCTGGAGCGGCTCGGCGTGATTTCCTCATCACATAACTGGCTGGCCGACAGCGGCAGCGCGATGTGGGCCGTCATTGTCGCGGACGTCTGGAAAACGACGCCGTTCATGGCCTTGATCGTGCTGGCGGCGATGCAAACGATACCAGAGGACATCTACGAGGCGGCAGATATCGACGGAGTGCGTCCGGGCCAACGTTTTATGCGGATTACGCTTCCGATGGTGTTTCCCGCGCTGCTAACGGCATTTCTGCTGCGGGCGCTCGATGCATTCCGTGTCTTCGATCTGGTGTACGTGCTAACGGGCGGCGGGCCGGCCAATTCGACCGAGGTGCTTTCGAGCTACGCCTATAAGACGATCTTTTCCTCCGCGCAGGTCGGCTACGGGGCCGCGATGGCGACGGTAATGGCGCTGTCCGTGCTTGTTCTTGCGTTGGTTCTTCAAATGCTGCAGCGTCGCGCTTATGCGCGAATAGAAGGCAGGTAAACGGGGTGCTGCGCAAAAGAATCTGGAAAACGGTTGTCCTGACGTTGGCGATGACCGGGGTTTCGGCTCTCAATATCGGTCCGTTCGTATGGCAGATCATCACGTCGCTGAAGCCGGACCGGGACTTGAGTTCGCTCCCGCCCCTGCTGCCTACGGAAATCACTTGGACGCATTACTCGAATGTGCTTCAATCGACGTTTGTCAGGTTTATCGGGAATAGCGCGGTCGTCGCCGCCGGTGTAACGGCGATCAGCCTTCTGCTCGGGAGCATGGCCGCTTACGCGATTGCGAGACTGCCTATCAAGGGAAAGGGCTTTGCGCTGGGGTTGTTTCTGGCGACGTCGATGTTTCCGCAGATCGCGATTATTTCGCCTCTGTATACGATGATCCGGGGGCTAGGACTGTATAACACGCATATCGGGCTTGTTTTTTCCTACATGCTGTTCTGCTTGCCCTTATGCGTATGGCTGCTACACGGGTTTTTCCGCGAGCTGCCGGACGGTCTGGAGGAAGCGGCTTCCGTAGACGGCTGCGGCATTGTCCGTACCTACTGGCAAATCGCTCTTCCGCTAGTCATGCCTGGGCTCGTGACGGCAGGGCTGCTCGTTTTTATCGCTTCGTGGAATGAGTTTTTGATCGCCCTGACGCTGACGAACAAGGTCAGCACGCAGACGATCCCGGTAGGAATCGCTTTGTTTCCGCAAATGTTTTACGTTCCGTGGGGAGACGTTGCGGCTGCGAGCGTCGTGGTCACGCTGCCGCTGATTTTGATCGTGCTTATTTTCGAGAAGAAACTGGCCAAAGGGCTTACCGGAGGGGCGGTGAAGGGATGAGTCGGATTGCGTGCGGCTTTACGGCCAATTTGGACGGCAAGGCGGCATTGGACCCATCGTTATATGAACGCTTATGCAAGGACCGCCGCGCGGAAGGCGTAGTCCCGCGCAAGCAAAGCGCTGTGCTTCGCTCCAGAAGAGAGCTGGCCGAGGCGATAGCATGGAACGTCGCGGCGGGAAGCGGAGGAGAGTATATCGTTGCCGACGAGGAGCTACTTCGGGACCTTCGCGGCATGGCGGACTGGGAGTGGGCGATCGGAGGGACCGGCCTTCAGGCCGCCCGCGCGGCGGCGGCGGCCGGACACGAAGCGTTGGTCAACTTGCCGGCCTGGACGGAAAGGTTTGATGATTTGCTGGACCATGACGGTCTGCGGGCAGAGCGCAATCTCGAAGCGGCTCCGCCGGTTCACTACATTTTGGAGTTCAGCTGCGAAGGCCGGGCGAACCGCCTGATCCTGAGAGGGACCGGAGAGTTTTCCGGAAGGCTGGTTGCCGCGGGGTTCGCTTACCGCCTGGAGAACGAGGCGAACGCCTTTCGGGCTCTGCTCGTCTCCGGGTACAATGCGGCCGACAACGAGGATAAGGCGGGCATCTTGATGCAGGAGCAAATCGATTTGATTGTCGCGCTGGGAGCAAAGGCTCCTCCGGTTCATCTCGAGCTTGCCGCGTTTTTTTCAAGGGAAGCCCAGCTTCGCGTAATCGAGCGGTTCCGACCCTATATTCGCAGCGTGGGCTGCAACGAGGACGAAATCGGAGAATTGCTTGGACTGGACGAGCCTTTGCTGGAGCTGCCGGACGACCGGCTGCTTGTCGTCCTGGAGGAGGCGAGAAGCGCATTGGGCGTGTCGAATTTGATCCTGCACACTCGTGAATTTGCGGCTTGCCTCTCCGGTGCGGATGCTGACGGATGGAAGGAGGCGCTCCGCAGCGGAACTCGGTTCGCAGTCGCGCGGGCTGTCTCTGGGAAGTTTTGCAGCGAAGCGGAGATAGCTGGGATCGTGGCCGGACTGCCGCCGAACGCGCGCGGGCTGGCACTTGCCGAGCTCGCTGCCGGAAAGCAAGGGATATGCGTGGTGCCGGCGTTCGAGGCCCGCAAGCTCGCGGGGACGGTCGGCTTGGGCGACACGTTTGCGGGCGGGCTTCTGGTGGCGGCTCCGCCGCGCTAACGGCAGGTGGGAAGAATCCGTCGCAAAGACGTTTTCTTATATAAAAAAAGGGAGAGAAACATCATGTTGATTACGATGAAGGAATTGTTGTCGGTCGCTCAAAGGAACAAATTCGCGGTAGGGGCTTTTAACGTAGGGAACGGCGAGTACTTGCGGGCGATCATGGAGACGGCGGAACGGCTGGATTCACCGGTCATTCTGGCGATCCATCCTTCCGAGTTGGAGTTTCTGACGGACGGCTTCGTTGCTTATTGCCGGGACATCGCGAACAAAGCGAAGGTGCCGACGGTCATTCACCTGGATCATGGCGGAAGCGTCGACCATATCGTCCGGGCCATTCGCTGCGGTTTTACGTCGGTCATGATCGATGCTTCGACGAAACCTTTCGAGGAAAATATCCGCTTGACCAGGGAGGCCGTGGCGGTCGCCCATGCGGTCGGCGTGACGGTAGAGGCAGAGCTGGGGACGGTTGGCCAAGCGGAAGGCAGCATGGAAGGGGGCAGCGACGAAATTCTGTACACAGAGCCGCTGGAGGCGAAGGAATTCGTGGAGCGCACTGGGGCCGACACGTTGGCTGTGGCTATCGGCACCGCGCATGGCATGTATCCGAAGTCCAGAAAGCCGAAGCTGCAGCTGGACAGGCTCAAGGAAATCGCCGGCCTCGTTCAGGCGCCGCTCGTGCTGCACGGCGGGTCGGACAATTCGCCCGAGGAAGTGGCGGAGTCGGTGCGGCTCGGCATCTGTAAGGTCAATATTTCGACTGAAATGAAAAAGGCGTTTTTCGGCCAGCTTCGGGTGAATCTCGCCGATCGTCCGAACGAGTGCGAGCCGACGGTGCTGTTCCCGAGCGCGATCGACGCGGCCAAGGAACTGATCGGACGCAAGATGGACTTGTTCGGTTCGGTTGGCAAACGCGGCTTGTACTTTTGACGGGAGGGGTGACGTTGGCGGAGGGAGGATCGGAGGCCTTCGGCGCGGAAGGGGTTGCTTCGATAAGAAGCAGGGCAGCGGAATATCTCGGCAAGGCGGGCATCCTATTGGGGGAGCGCGAGCATGAGTCGATCGAAGTTGCCGATTTCGGCCTCGGAAGCCTGGAGAAGACGGGCCTGCAGTTGATGACTTACGTCAATACGCCTCGGTATTGCGCCAAGGACTTGGTGTTGTTCCCGGGCCAGACCTGCGCGGAGCATCGGCATCCGCCGGTTGGCGCGGGCAATCCCGGCAAGCAGGAAACCTTCCGTTGTCGATTCGGAATGGTATATCTCTACGTCGATGGGGCGGCAACGTCCCATCCCCAATGCCGTCCGCCCCAAGGGGACGAAGCCTTCTACACGGTTTGGCGGGAGATTGCGCTGAAGCCCGGCGAGCAATATACGATCCCGCCGGACACGAAGCACTGGTTTCAGGCCGGGCCGGACGGAGCGGTCGTCAGCGAATTTTCCCCGCACAGTCTTGATGGGCTGGATATTTTCACTGATCCGCGAATCGTGCGAGCTCCTCTTCGAGGATAGAGTGTGCCTACGCCTCCTTCCTGGACAGCGACGAAAAGGGAGGGGGCGTATTTCCGAATGTTATCAGGTTATGTACAATGCTCGGCGGCGGCCTGGGGGGAGGCGCTTACTTGGCCTTAACGCCGTGGGCTGGGGTGGCGTGGAGGCACCTTTTTGGCTTTTGCCCTGTAGTCTCGGTTTCGCCTAAGTTCAACCTACTCGTCAGGACCGTTGGGAGCGACAAATTTTTATCCTATTTGACAACATTGGCGTATATCCCAAGGCCGCAGTGTCCGCTTTCAACCTCCGGCTCTGCCTAGAACGGCAGCGCCGGAGGTTTGTTTGGGGATGGCTAAGGATGCGGGGAACGAAGCTCTTGCCATATGACGATGATTGGATTAAAATAGAGGTGGGACTTAAAATGATGTGGCGGGACGTTTTGTGTCCAACCAAACTATTCGCATCGTTGCCGACGATGACCGTTCGGTCTCAGGAGGATAAGCGGAGAGAATGCGAAAAATAATCGATATTCAGAAGAAGCTGCTTCCGGATCTCCTGAAGGTGATGGAGACGAGGTACGATATTTTGCACCGGATCTATCTGGAGGGCACGATCGGCCGGCGTACGCTGGCAGCGAGCCTGGAGATGACGGAGCGGGTGCTTCGGTCGGAGCTGGAGCTGCTCAAGTCCCAAGGGCTGCTGGATACGGCGTCGACAGGAATGACGCTGACCGCCGGAGGCAGGCAGCTGGTCGAAGAGATGGAGCCGATCGTCAAGGAGTTGTTCGGTTTGTCCGATCTGGAGGACGAGGTTCGCGAAGCTTTCGGACTTAAACGAGTCGTCGTCGTTCCCGGAGACTCGGACGAATCCGCACTCGTCAAGGCGGAACTCGGCAGAGCGGGCAGCCGCGTGCTGCGGGAAAGCCTCTCCCCGGGCGACGTGGTCGCCGTCATGGGCGGTTCCACGATGGCGCATATGGCCAAGCAATTTTCCGCACCTTCCCAGATGAAGGACAACTGGTTCGTGCCGGCAAGAGGCGGACTGGGAGAGAGCGTCGACTACCAGGCGAACACGATCGCTTCGGAGCTGGCCAAACGGGCGGGAGCGCGCTACAGAATGCTGCACGTTCCGGATCATCTGAGCGAAGAAGCTTATCAGACGATTATGCAGGAGCCGAACGTTAGGGAAGTCGTCGACATGATCCGAGGAGCGCGAATCGTCGTTCACGGAATCGGGGATGCTGTGACGATGGCCAGACGCCGCAAGCTCAAGGACGAGACGAGAGACGAACTGGTGAAAGACGGGGCGTTGGCGGAAGCCTTCGGATATTATTTCGACCGTCACGGCAAAGTCGTGCATCGCATGGCGACGGCCGGGCTCAGGCTCGAAGATATCGAAGCCGCCGAGGTGGTCATCGGAATCGCGGGCGGCAAGAGCAAAGGAGAAGCGATCGCGTCCGTCATGCGTTTCGGACACGACGACGTTCTTGTAACGGACGAAGCGGCGGCGAGAGAAGCGCTTGAGCATATTTAACGCTAATCGCGAGCTTAAAGCCTGTAATTCGGGTAATCCTTACTTATAGCGAAAGTTTCGAACGACGTTTCTAAACAACTGGTTCGAACGACATTCAAATAAGTGTTCGAAAAGTTCGATTTTCAGCACCGAGGCTGGTCGTTCGCCTTGCGGCGAACTGCTCGCCCATGCATCCGGGAAGGTTGGATGAAGACCGGGGATGAGGAACGGAGCGTAGTCAAATCTACGTGAGTACCGGAAGAGCCGGCTGAATTCAAGATTCGAAGTCGAACTCGCTTCTTGGAACGCTTCGTGATCAAAATTGGACTTTTCGAACGACCTCTAAATAGCGGTCTCGGCGCTTAGTCGCCTTGATATAGCATCAATTATTTTTTTCAATCCAAGGAGGAAACCAACATGGCAGCAGTAAAAGTGGGTATTAACGGATTCGGACGTATCGGACGCAACGTGTTCCGCGCAGCGCTGAACAATCCTGAAGTAGAAATCGTCGCGATCAACGACCTCACGGACGTTAATACGCTTGCTCACCTTCTGAAATACGACACGACGCACGGCAAACTGGACGGAACGGTTGAAGTCGGCGAAGGCGCGCTGATCGTGAACGGCAAATCGGTTAAGGTTTTTGCAGAGCGCGATCCGGGCAACCTGCCTTGGGCTTCCGTAGGCGTTGAGATCGTCGTTGAATCCACGGGTATCTTCACGGCGAAAGACAAAGCCGAGCTTCACCTGAAAGGCGGCGCGAAGAAAGTTATCATCTCCGCTCCTGCAACGAACGAAGACATCACGATCGTTATGGGCGTTAACCAAGACAAATACGACGCGGCTTCGCACACGATCATCTCCAATGCTTCCTGTACGACGAACTGCTTGGCCCCGTTCGCGAAAGTTCTGAACGACAAGTTCGGCATCGTTAAGGGCATGATGAACACGATCCACTCCTACACGAACGACCAGCAAGTATTGGATTTGCCTCACAAAGACCTGCGCCGCGCCCGCGCTGCTGCAGAGAACATCATTCCTTCTTCGACGGGCGCTGCGAAAGCCGTTGCTCTCGTATTGCCTGAGCTGAAAGGCAAGCTGAACGGTATGTCCATGCGCGTTCCTACGCCTAACGTATCCGTTACGGACCTGGTTGCCGAGCTGAAAGTCAACGTTACGGTTGAAGAAGTGAACGCGGCTCTGAAAGCTGCTGCAGAAGGCCCTCTGAAAGGCATCATGAACTACTCCGAAGAGCCGCTCGTATCGAGCGACTACAACGGCGATCCCGCTTCTTCCACGATCGATGCGCTGAACACGATGGTCGTTGAAGGCAACATGGTTAAAGTTATCTCCTGGTACGACAACGAGTGGGGCTATTCCAACCGCGTTGTTGACTTGGCTTCTTATATCGCAAGCAAGGGTTTGTAAGAGTCCCCCCCTTTAATTGAGGGGACCATCCCCCTAAATCAGAGTGCGGCATCCCCCTAAATCCCCCTTCCCGACGGGGGACTCCAGAGGGCTCCGCCCTCTGGACACCCAGCGCTGTCGGATGAGTGACAGAGGACGGGAGAGGGGAACGGCCTGCTTGGATCGCTGCGTCCCGGATTTGCTCCGCAAACCCGGGACTACGCTTAACTATCGAGCGGGAAGAGCGGCCGCGGGCCGGGAGGAAGGGCGGCTCTCCTCTGCGCATGACTGCGCTTCTTGAGGAGAGAAGGCCGGGGTTCCCCACGCAATGACTTCGCTGCTTGGGAACCAAGGGCAAGAGCCGGGGTTCCCCACGCAATGACTTCGCTGCTTGGGAACCAAGGGCAAGAGCCGGGGTTCCCCACGCAATGACTTCGCTGCTTGGGAACCAAGGGCAAGAGCCGGGGTTCCCCATGCAATGACTTCGCCGCTCGGGAACCAAGGTCAAAAGCAAATCTTCCCTTCGGGGAACGAGATACAGAAACAAGGCGGGCTCCCTACAGGGGCCTAGCTTTGCGCAAGGAGATAGACAGCCATCTGAGGAGGTTCGACCCGTGAACAAGAAAAGCGTAAGAGACGTAGAGGTTGCAGGGAAGAAAGTGTTCGTGCGCGTGGATTTCAACGTGCCGCTGGAAAACGGAGCGATCACGGACGACACGCGCATCCGCGAGACGCTGCCAACGATCAAGCACCTGATCGAGAAGGGTGCGAAAGTCATTCTGGCGAGCCACCTTGGCCGTCCGAACGGTCAAGTCGTCGACGGTCTGCGCTTGACGCCGGTTGCCGCTCGCCTGTCCGAGCTGCTGGGCAAGCCGGTCGCGAAAGCCGACGAAGTCGTCGGAGCATCCGTGCAAGCGAAGGTTGACGAGTTGAAGGACGGAGACGTGCTGCTGCTGGAAAACGTGCGATTCGAAGCGGGCGAAGAGAAGAACGACGCCGAGCTGGCGAAATCGCTGGCTGCGCTGGCCGATCTGTTCGTCAACGACGCTTTCGGAGCGGCTCACCGCGCCCACGCGTCGACGGAAGGCATCGCGCACCACATTCCTGCAGTTTCCGGCTTGCTGATGGAGAAAGAGCTCGACGTACTGGGCAAAGCTCTGAACAACCCGGAGCGTCCGTTCACGGCCATCGTAGGCGGCTCCAAGGTAAAAGACAAGATCGACGTCATCAACAAAATGATCGAGATCGCGGACAACATCCTCATCGGCGGAGGTCTCTCTTACACGTTCCTGAAGGCGCAAGGCAATGAGATCGGCTTGTCGCTGTGCGATGATTCCAAGCTGGATCTGACGCTCGAATTCGTCGAGAAAGCGAAGAAGCTCGGCAAAAACTTCTATCTCCCGGTCGATATCGTTGTATCGGAAGATTTTAAATCGGCCGTCAACATGGATATTGTCGGCATCGACGGTATCCCGGCTAGCAAGGAAGGCGTCGATATCGGTCCGAAAACGCGTAAAATCTACGCGGAAGTCATCAAAAACTCCAAGCTGGTTCTCTGGAACGGACCGATGGGCGTATTCGAAGTGGATGATTTCGCAAACGGTACTCGCGAGGTAGCGCAAGCTTGCGCGGACTCGGACGCTTACACCGTCATCGGCGGCGGCGACTCCGCAGCGGCGACCGAGAAATTCCATCTGGCTGACAAAATGAACCACATCTCCACGGGCGGCGGCGCTTCCCTGGAGTTCATGGAAGGCAAGGCGCTTCCGGGCGTCGTAGCTCTTAACGACAAATAGGGGTGACAAGGATGAGCAGAACACCGATTATCGCGGGCAACTGGAAAATGTTCAAGACAGCGGGCGAGGCAGCGTCCTTCGTAGCCGAAGTCAAAGGCAAAGCGGAAGTATCCGGCGTGGAGAGCGTCATCTGCGCTCCGTTCACGGCGCTTCCAACGTTGGTCGAGGCGGTTAAGGGCACGACGATCAAAGTCGGCGCGCAAAACCTGCACTTCGAAGACAACGGCGCGTACACGGGCGAGATCAGCGGCGTTATGCTGAAAGATCTCGGCATCGATTATGTCATTATCGGCCACTCCGAGCGTCGTCAATATTTCGGCGAGACGGACGAGATCGTGAACAAGAAAGCCCATGCGGCATTCCGTCACGGCCTGGTTCCGATCGTATGCGTAGGCGAGAAGCTGGAAGAGCGCGAAGCCGGTACGACGAACGAAGTGGTTCGCGTACAGACGGAAGGCGCGCTGTCCGGCCTGACGGCTGAACAAGTCGCGGCGACCGTGATCGCTTACGAGCCGATCTGGGCGATCGGTACGGGCAAGTCGTCCACGTCTGCGGAAGCGAACGAAACGATCTCCTACATCCGCAGCGTCGTGGCCAAGCAGTTTGGCGCGGAAGCGGCGAATAAGGTGCGCATTCAGTACGGCGGCAGCGTTAAGCCGAACACGGTAGCCGAGTACCTCGGCCAATCCGATATCGACGGCGCGTTGGTCGGCGGTGCAAGCTTGGAGCCGGCCTCCTACGTGGCGTTGGTTGAAGGAGCGAAGTAAGATGGCAGCTCCCAAACCGGTTGCGCTAATAATTTTGGACGGCTTCGGTATTCGCGAAGAGAAGCATGGCAACGCCGTAGCTCAAGCGAATAAACCGAATTTCGATAAATACTGGAGCAATTTCCCTCACACGACGTTGACGGCGAGCGGAGAAGCGGTCGGCTTGCCGGAGGGCCAGATGGGCAATTCCGAGGTCGGCCACCTGAACATCGGAGCAGGCCGCATCGTGTATCAGGACTTGACCCGTATCTCCAAGTCGATCCGCGATCAGGACTTCTTTGACAATTCGACACTGGTCGGTGCGGTGCGCCATGCCAAGCAGAACGGCAAGAAACTGCATCTGTACGGTTTGCTATCTGACGGAGGCGTTCACAGCCATATCGACCACCTGTTTGCGTTGCTTGAGCTGGCGAAGCGGGAAGAGCTCGAGGAAGTGTATATCCACGGCTTCCTTGACGGCCGCGACGTAGCTCCCGACAGTGCAGTCGGTTATCTGACCCAATTGCAAAGCAAGATCGAAGAGTTCGGAATCGGCAAAATTGCGACTCTGCAAGGACGCTACTACGCAATGGATCGCGACAAGCGTTGGGAGCGCGTGGAGAAATCCTATCGCGCGATGGTTTACGGCGAAGGCCCTGCGGCGATTGATCCGATCGCAGCGGTTAAAGCTTCTTACGAGCAAGGCGTGTACGACGAGTTTTTCGTGCCGACGGTGATCGTCGGAGCGAATGGCAAGCCAAACGGACTGGTCGAGTCCGAGGACTCGGTTATTTTCTTCAACTTCCGTCCCGATCGTGCGATTCAGCTGTCTAATGTTTTCACGAATGAGGATTTTCGCGGTTTTGACCGCGGTCCGGGCTTCCCGAAAAATCTGTACTTCGTGTGCATGACGCTATTCGCGGAAACCGTAGGCGGCTTGGTTGCGTATAAGCCTAAAGAGTTGGATAATACATTTGGCGAGGTGCTCGTTCAACACGGGAAAAAGCAGCTTAGAATTGCCGAAACGGAGAAGTATCCGCACGTTACGTTCTTCTTCAGCGGCGGACGGGACCACGTGCTGGAAGGCGAAACCCGGATTCTCATTAATTCGCCGAAGGTCGCTACCTATGATCTGCAGCCGGAGATGAGCATTTACGAGGTAACGGAGGCACTGGAGAAGGAGATTGCCGACGACAAGCACGACGCGATCGTTCTGAACTTCGCGAACCCCGACATGGTCGGTCACTCCGGCATGCTGGAGCCGACGATCAAAGCGGTGGAAGCGACCGACGAATGCCTCGGCAGAGTCGTCGACGCAGTCACGGCCAAAGGCGGCGTTTGCGTCATTATCGCCGACCACGGCAACGCGGACATGGTGCTGGACGACAATGATCGGCCGTTTACGGCGCACACGACCAACATCGTTCCGTGCATCGTGACCCAAGCCGGTCTCTCGCTTCGCGAAGGCGGCATTCTGGCTGACGTCGCCCCGACGCTGCTGACGCTGCTGCAATTGCCGCAGCCGGAGCAGATGACGGGCAAATCCTTGATTGTCTAACCGTA
The DNA here is from genome assembly GCF_041641335.1 of Cohnella sp. Classification (NCBI taxonomy): domain Bacteria; kingdom Bacillati; phylum Bacillota; class Bacilli; order Caryophanales; family Paenibacillaceae; genus Cohnella; species Cohnella sp. Next base: position 43,408 of record NZ_JBEPYQ010000059.1, read on the forward strand.
TTAACCATTAACCTACCGAAGGAGTGTTCTACCTATGACGATCATTACTGACGTATACGCTCGCGAAGTGCTGGATTCTCGCGGCAATCCGACCGTCGAAGTCGAAGTTCAACTGGAGTCCGGCGCTAAAGGCCATGCCATCGTGCCGTCCGGCGCCTCTACGGGCGCGTACGAAGCGGTCGAGCTTCGCGACGGAGACAAAGGCCGTTACCTCGGCAAAGGCGTTCTGAAAGCGGTAGAGAACGTCAACACGGTCATCGCTCCGGAAATCATCGGCTACGATGCGCTTGACCAAGTCGAGATCGACAACAAGATGATTCAACTGGACGGCACGCCGAACAAGGCGAAGCTTGGCGCCAACGCGATTCTCGCGGTGTCCATGGCGGTTGCTCGCGCAGCTGCCGACGCGCTGGACGTTCCTCTCTATACTTACCTGGGCGGATTCAACGCCAAAACGCTGCCTGTACCGATGATGAACATCGTTAACGGCGGAGAGCACGCGGACAACAACATCGACGTGCAAGAGTTCATGGTGCTGCCGATCGGCTTGCCGACGTTCTCCGAAGCGCTGCGCGCAGGCACGGAAATCTTCCATGCGCTGAAAGGCGTATTGAAAGCCAAAGGCTTGAACACGGCCGTAGGCGACGAAGGCGGCTTCGCTCCGAACCTCGGTTCCAACGAAGAAGCGCTGTCGACGATCCTCGAAGCGATCGAGAAGGCTGGCTACAAAGCCGGCGAAGAAATTTTCCTCGGCATGGACGTCGCTTCCACGGAATTCTTCAAAGACGGCAAATACCACCTCGAAGGCGAAGGCAAGTCCTTCACGCCTGCCGAGTTCGTTGACTTGCTCGCTAGCTGGGTAGACAAGTATCCGATCATCTCGATCGAAGACGGCTGCTCCGAAGACGATTGGGAAGGCTGGAAGCTGTTGACCGAGAAGCTGGGCGGCAAAGTTCAACTGGTCGGCGACGACCTGTTCGTTACGAACACCGAGCGTCTGGCTGACGGCATCGAGAAGGGCGTAGGCAACTCCATCCTCGTTAAAGTCAACCAAATCGGTTCCTTGACCGAGACGTTCGACGCGATCGAGATGGCGAAGCGCGCTGGCTATACAGCAGTAATCTCCCACCGTTCCGGCGAGTCCGAAGACAGCACGATCGCCGACATCGCGGTTGCGACCAACGCAGGCCAAATCAAAACAGGCGCTCCGTCCCGTACGGACCGCGTGGCGAAGTACAACCAACTGCTCCGCATCGAAGATCGTCTGGGCTCTACGGCGAAATACGGCGGCAAAGCGGCGTTCTACAACCTCAGCAACCTGAAGTAAATTAAATAGCGACATCTTAGTCAGACATCATGAACGACAAGAAGGACGAACCCTTGCGCTTAGACGCGGTTCGTCCTTTTTTTTCGGCTGACCAATTGACTTACATCAAATTATTGGAGTCCCTCGGAGTAAAGATGTACGAAAATAGCGATTGGTTTTTTTCGTCATGGCGTACCCGTCGAAGTCGCTCGCGTAACGGTCTGCCAGACCGTTAGAGGCAGACATCCGCTCCGATTCGTTCGCGTAACGGTCTACCAGACCGCTAGAGGCAGACATCCGCTCCGATTCGTTCGCGTAACGGTCTGCCTGGACCTCTGTCAAGAAAGTGGACACCTTTTAAGCGCATTTAGCTGATTTTTTTGTAATATATGGCCTCAAATCGATCCGGCGATACGTAACCCAAAGAACCATGGATTCTCTTGCGATTGTAAAA
>NZ_JBEPYQ010000060.1:0-42154 GCF_041641335.1 Cohnella sp.
GACTACCTGTACCTCTAATTTTAGGAGATTTTTTCTATTGTGCACGACTTATATTTTACATATTTAGCACAATTTAGACGGGTAATACCCGACACATTTCGATGTGAGATTTAATGCAACGCTACTGTTGTAAAGTCTAATTATAATTGAACTATGCTGCCCGTTAGCTTAATGGAATATCGGGAATCGGTACATATTCTTGACATCCGATAACCTGATTCGCAGCACGTAAAGCGGCGACGCGAGATTCCCATTTCTTTTGTACATCTTCTCTGGCCATGAAAAATTCTCCCATGAATTGTTGATTCTGAGGAGGATTATCTAAAAACTGAGCCTCGCGTTAGGCGGCCGAAGTATTAGACATTGCTGCTAAAGCAAACGTATCCATAATCGGGATAACGATTTTTTTATATTCGTTTTCGTTATACTCTCCATCTGAATTCTTTGAGTAATGTTTCATGATAACGTATCCGTGCTTCAATTTGGACAAGCCCCCACTTGAATTATATATGTTTCCTCGTGAACCTCGCCTTCGTTGTTATTGAAGATTTCTTCACGTTTTAAGTTCTCCTAGATGATGTTCTTTTACATACGCTCGCTTACAAGCGGTACAATGTGTCTTGCCGGAGGTGGAGATCAAACCAGTACATATGCCCCCTAAAAGGAATCCAACAAAGTCAATAATCATACCAAATAAGTTATACCCTGTTGACGTGTCAATCTTACTGATCTCCCTGCCGCGATACCCAATACTAGAATTGCTGTTTTCGAGTTTATACACGACATAATGAGTAAATGAAAAGACATTATCATCTTGATCCACGTAGTTACTAATATGCTCACCATTAAGGTGATGATTGATTTCGTTATTATTATCTACATAAGTTATCTTGTATTCCCCATAATGTATGAAGACGAATGTTATAATTGTCATCGCAAGTGCAGCGAGAAATTGGCGACCAGTTGGCTTAAATCCCTTTTTAACTATCCGCCAAAAATATAAAGATACTGATAACATACCAAATATAAAACCACCTGCAGGGAGTACAAACCATCGTTTCCGTGAGGATTCAACAATATTCGTTGACCGGATCTGTTTTTCCTTTATTTACCTCGCACAAATCACGGGAATATTGCACTTTTTAATACTTCAATATACTTCCGCTCCGTCGCCGCCAAAACTATCTTTTTCTCAAAGAGATCCCTTGCTGAGTTGCGTTGTCGTTGAAGTCGGCAATCGGATAATGTTCTTGTCACCACTCGGCAATCGGACAATGTTCTTGACATCGCCAAATGACAAGAACTTGATCCGATAAATAAAAAAGCCCGCGATTTACGCGGACTTCATTCGGACTATGTTCTTGTCACCCGACATCAATCAACTACTATCGTCTTGCGTAAATTCATGAGCTTCTCTTTTCTTGGGTCTTTTTACTTTTTAACGAGCTTGCAATCACGTTGTTTCTGATTTTCCCAGGACTGAATCACTTCCTGTGTAAACATCTTCATCCCCGTTAAATGCAGCAGGTTGTTGAACTGTTCATCCGCCTCCAGTGCTTGGTAAGCTTGACCACTATTAATGGCACTTGCAAATTCAAGATTAATCGCTCATACCAAGTTATTTTTCAAAATTTACGCTTCCGAATCCATGAGTCCGATGAATTCCCGGATCAGATGTCGTCTATATAAACGAAGGCATAAATGAAGACAAACTAATTTGACGAAGAGGTGTTTGGAAAATGGCATTAACGTCCGCATTCACGAGCTTCAACCTGCCTGTAAAAAACGTAGAACAATCGAAAGCGTTCTTCACCGGACTCGGATTCGAGCTCAACCCGCAATTCCCCGAGAACGAGAATTCGGTAGCCATCGTGATCGGTGACAACCTGCAGGTTATGCTTATCAATCAAGCATTCTTTAATACGCTCACGGAGAAGGAAACCGTCGATACGAGCAAGTATGCGCAGATGACTATCGCAATGGCCTTCGAGAGCCGGGAAAAGGTCGATGAAATCGTGAATACCGCGGTATCTTTGGGCGGGAAATTGCACGCTGAACCTGAAGATCATGGGTTCATGTATCATTGGGGCTTCGTGGACTTGGACGGCCATCTGTGGGCCATTAACTACATGAACATGGATGCGGCACAAGCTTAAGGCTAATGGACAGCCGCTCGTACTAGGATTCAAAAAGAACGTCGTACTAGGGAGCAAAAAGAAAGACGCCGGCATCTTCCCCGGCGTCTTCTTCGCGATATTCGTCATTTGGTTATTCTCAATAATATAGACGTAAGCCAATGACGAAATTCATTGGTCAATGGACCAGGCGCAGCTTCGCTCGGATGAGCTCAGCAGCATGGACGTTCAACCGGAGCTGCAGTTGCTGTCCCGGTATGTGGAGGCCTTCGAGAAACCTTCATGCTGAGCCTTCAGCCCGCGTATGGCCGTGCGAGGTCGCCCCCGATTAGAGAGGCGTTCGGACCGACGGACTTTAACGTCCTCGACACCACCCACTTCGGTTTGCTTTGCCACGCCGCTGCGTATTCCTGCTCCGGCGCATCCCATTCAGAATGGTCTCGTCCCAATACCGCATGATCTCGTACATGCGGCGCCCGTACAGACTTCCCGCAAGGCCGCGCACGTCGTCGATGAAATGACGGAATAGCACGGGGTCGGGCTGGAATGCCGTGTGGTCGATGAACCCGTCCAATGACTGGTTCAATGAGAAAACGATCTTTGCCATGAGACTGATTCTCCTCCCTGGTTTTAATACATCATTATTTCTCATGAAACAATAAATCAAGTATTTTTTCATCGGCTTTTCGGTTTATACCCCGATATGGATAACAATGAATATGGATAGCTGGATTAAAGTTGATTTCAATAATGCAGTAATTCTTAGCGGATGCTTCTTCAGAAATATGATCAATCATCATATCGACGCCACAGAAAGTCGCTCCAGCTGCTTTAGCTGACTGAATGGCAATTTGTTTATAGCTTTCCGAAATTTCATCTGTAAAGTCTATGCTATCTCCGCCCGTGCTGATATTAGAGTTCTCGCGCAAATAAACAATCTCGCCAGCTTTTGGAACATCATGGATTGTTTTAGACTGATTCTTCAAAAACATCCTTTCCACATCACCTAGCTCAATACGTTCAAGCGGCGTTTTATAACCCTTACGTCTCAGCGGATCTTTGTTTTTATCAAAAACAAGCTGCTCGATCGTCCGATTCCCATCTCCCACGACATTCGCCGGAACACGATGCAGAATACCGACAACCTCGTCCCCCATGACGAGAAACCGATATTCTTTTCCTGTGACGAATTCTTCAAGCAGGACAGATTGGTCATGCTCGAAGGCCATTTCAAATGCCTTTTGATAATCCTCTAGGGAAAAGTCTCCGGCAAATATCGTTATGCCTAGTCCAAAATTCGTTGACTTTGGTTTGATAACGATCGGCTTACCCCGATGAATCGGATAATCAGCAAGCGCGATTTTCACATCGTGATAGACCCTTCCCGCTGGAGTACGAATACCGTTTTGATGTAGAACTTTTTTCGTAACAATCTTATTCTCCATAATTAAAACCGTACTATATGAATCTAGAGATGTCTTAGTTGCTTGCTTGACGTACTCCTTATGTTCACCCTTTTGAAGTAAAATGAAATTATCTTGTCGGTCTAAAATTTCGAATGTAACCCCCCTCTTGACCGCCGCCTTTAGCAATAGCTGTGTAGATAGCTCCAAATCTTCATATCCTTTAAACTGATAACCGTTTGCTTTACTTTCCTCTCTATATTGCCTGGCCTTCTCTAGATGGTAAGACAAATAGGTTGACTGTTGAACTTCAGATTTAACAATAGCCGCATAATTGAGTTGCGCATTTTGAACGACATTCCTTTTCTTCTCCAGCAACAGGATAAATGAATCCTCATTTGGCATTAGGAAATTCAACATAACTTTCATTTCATCAATAAAATCTAGTGCCCTTTTTTGCAAACTCTCAGAATGTGAATATTCTCCGTATAGCCTCCCTCCTATACCATTCATGATCAGACTGTCGTGATTAAGCGCAGCTATTTTATGCTCTTCTTCCCCAAACGGCTGATCTTCGATAAGCAGCATAAAGATGAGAAACAAATGAACGAAATGCAAGGTTTCTTTACTGATCCCAATTTTATAAAGAGGATTTAAATCAATCATTCGCAGTTCCAGATAGGCGATACCGCGATGTAACAATTCTTCTACTAAGTTGTTCCCGCTTGCGGGTTTTATTCTGACCGGACTGTAATACTCCCTCACACTAAGTAACTCATTAGATGAAACAAGTTTTTGTAAGTCTCTAATGTAATCTTCAACAGATTTCAAAGAAACATGTAAAAGCTTCTCGTTACGATAACCGCATACACTATTGCGAAGAGAAATCATGTTCGGAAAGAAGTGGCTCTCTTCATCTTCATCGAAGTGAACGCTAAGTCGAACGCAACTTTCGATATAAGATTTATCAAAAACCGGACTTGCACCGGTCAGGTAAATCAACAGCCAACGGTACTTCATCACATTACGGGCCACTTTTAGATAGACGCCGTCCTTAAATTCCCTGTAGTTCTTATCCACTCGAAGTTTGTTATACAACTTATGAAGAAAATCCTCATTAAAAGAGAAATTATAGTGGATTCCGCTGATGAGTTGTCTCTTTCGACCATATTTTTCGGCTAACTTCCTTCGATATTGGTTTTCAGATGAATCTTCTATGGATGCGATCGGGATCTCATCTTCATCCGGCAAGACAGGCGGATTGCTACTTGGCCACAAATATTCATCATTCAGCTCAAGTGACACGATATCGTGGAGCGCCTCCATAAAATGGTAAGCCTCCTCGATCGTTTCAAAAACGGGTGTAATGAGTTCAACTTGGCTCTCCGAGAAATCTGTCTTGATATACGGGTTTTCCATTTTACTTCCGAATGCTTTGGGATGAGGAGTCAGAGCAAGCTTACCATTAAGGTCAACTCGGTTATTTTCTTTTTCTAGACCGAAATTTCCGCCAAAGATATCGTGATGCAAATGATTATCGATCACATCTTGTAATAGCTTCCGATTTAATAGCCTCATCAACATGTCCCCGCTTTCCTTTGAGTCATTTTGTTGAGTGTCCGAATAAACCAAATGACAAGTATGATTCCTTTAAGTACACTGCTTAATGCAATAGATATCCAAACACCGTTTAACCCATAATAATGTGAAAGCACAATCGCCATAGGTATTCGTAGCGTAGTCAGGATAATACTAAAAATGGGCGGAATATAAGTCTTCCCAATCCCATTGAACGCCCCAACAGTCATCAATTCTACACACATAAACAATTGTGAAGCACCGATGATTCTCAAATAGTCGACACCTAGATATAAGCTTGATTCATCTGCCAGGAACAAAGCAAATATGGGCCGGGGAAACAACATGAAAAGGATAGTAACTAAAATGCCAAATAACGAAGTGATAAACAAGCCTTTCATATACCCTTTTTTTATCCTGTCTGGATTGTGGGCACCGAAATTTTGTCCGATAAAAGCTGCAACTGCACCTTGAAGCCCGCCAATGGTCATGAAAGCTATGGACTCAATTTGTATACCGACTCGTTGAACTGCAATCGCGCTAGGTCCCCATTGGATTAATATTTTTGCAATGAAGATGGAAATGAGGGTAAAGGACACACGTTGTATCGTTATTGGCAGTGCCGACTGCTGCAACTGGGTCACTTCCCAATTTCCCGATCCAAATCATATCTACGAGACCGTAAGTTGTCGAGATAAAATTCGTGGCGATTACTGGCAAAGTCAATCTCATGAGGGTTGATGTAATAGGGCCTTTCCTCAAGTCATGCGTTCCCTTCAATGTGTCACGTCCCTAAGTCAGTTGTCAAAACGCTTTTGTAACGCCTCCATTAATCAATTATTTTTGATAAAGCAAGCAAACGTATAGCATTATTAAGGAACATCTCATTTTCGGAAGATGCAACAGATCTCTGGGGATAAGATTCGGTTCACTTCAGAATGATTGAGCTCATAGTAACTCCAAGTCCCTCTTGTCTCGCGAAGGATTAGGCCAGCATCCAATAATATCTTAAGATGGTATGATAATTTCGACTGAGGCGTATCCAAGATTTCGACAAGGTCACATACGCATGTGTTTCCCCTTTGCGTAAGTTCGTACATGATTTGCAAACGTTTCTGGTCAGCTAACGCTTTGAACTTACTCTCAAATGGAGTGAAGTCAATCGAGACGTTTTTCTTTTCAACAACAGTAAGTTGCTTAATCATTGCTCTTGGCTCCTTAGCAACGTAAACCAAAATTATTTGATGAATGGAGCTTAGCATATTTGGTTTTTATGCGCAATAATAAATCAAATAATTTTGATTTATTATTAAGGAGACTACCGCAAAATTAGTCAAGATTCTAAAGATGGACTGGCTGTAAAGCATCGTACTGAGGATATTAAAGTTTCAAATAAGAAAATAGCCGCTTGACAATAAACTTGGCGTCTGGCCCTACTCCCCTTAAGGTTGCCGAGGCAAATGAGCGTTGCCCTTCCAACCCGACATAATAAAGGCCTGGAACGTTGCTAATACCAGCCCGATGCAAAGGTCTGCCTTCTGCATCAAGTGCATTAATGCCTTGTAGGTAGGGAAGATTTGGACGATAGCCTGTAGCAAAGATGATTGTATCTACCGCCTCCTTTGTTCCATCGGGCCAAATGACACCATCTTCATAAAGTGAAGTAAACATCGGCTGCTGATTCGGTTTTCCTTCCGCTATTCGCGTTTTGTATGGACCCGGATCGTTCACTGCGCTTGAACTTGGTGCATTTTTCCCAAGTCGCCAGAATGGAAAGGTATCAAAGCCAATTAATTTAATCCAAAAGTGCAAATCCTGACCCCAAAGCTTTTGATTCACGAATTGAATGGGTTGGAGCACTGCTAAGGTTGTTTTGCTAACCTCCGACAACTCAACCCCGATTTGTACGGCTGAATTGCCGCGGCCCACTATTATCACGCGCTGATTGCGAAAAGGCTCTGGATTCCGATATTGAGAAGAATGCACGAGACGTCCTCGAAAAGTATCTTGACCCGGAATAACTGGCTTATAGGGATTGTGAAATGAACCAGTTGCATTGATGATTGTTTTTGCTCGAAACGTATCTCCTGCCAACGTGTATATGATAAATCCTTCAGATCCTTTTTCGACCGTTGCCACCCGCTGATTGGTCCTAAGCGGTAGTTGAAACCGAGTCCGATACTCGTTTAAATATCGAATAACCTCATCTCTCTTCGGATAATCATTTGCCTCGCCAGGGAACTTCATTCCAGGCATCGAAGAAAATCGCGCTGGAGAGAACAGTTTGAGACTATCGTAATAATGCGGCCATGAACCACCTACTTTATCGCTCGTCTCTAAAATCAGAAATCGAAGTCCCTTCTTCTTTAAGTGATATCCGGATGCAAGCCCGGCCTGCCCTCCTCCAATGACGATCGTATCAAGTATCTCATTCATATCGACGCCTCCAAATTATTTGCAACTTACAAGTATAATGAAAAAGAGATCACCCAAAAGGGTGGGAAGCATAATAAATGCGCGCTTAACAACAAGACGAGTTTACCTTTGACATGCTTTCATTTAGTAATTTCAGCGATCGGATGACGGTTTCTTTTTCAAAATCATTCATCTGGGAAAAAACCTGATCCAAATAAACGTTCATCTGCTCATTTATCGCCGTCGCAACAAATTTGCCTTCAGCCGTCAGCGAAAGAATTTGAATTCTTCGATCATCTGCATAAGGCGTGCGAATCAGCAGGTTCCTGTCTACCAGTGTTTGGACTTGCCGGCTAAACGTCGTAATCTCCGTGCCCAATATTTCGGCGATCTGTTGCATTGAAGGTTGATGTTGCCGATCAACTTCATAAAGAATGTGACTTTGGATTAACGTAACCTCAACCGTACCAACAGAACAGCAGGTTTTATTGAGGAAGCCAAATCGTTTCGTCATTTGCTGGAGAATAGCTCTTAAGTCTTCCATATGTTTCACCTCTAAGTACTTTATATCAATAATATTTGCATGTTGCAAGTAAAAAAAATAAACTATAATGTGAACATCATTTAACACTAATATAACAAATCGATTATATAATCAAAGAGTAAAATAACTTTAAGGGGGTTATATGGTGACCAAAGATCGAACATTGCGCCTTTACTTTTTATGTGGTCAAAACCGCTGCCGCAGTCAAATGGCTGAAGCTTTGGCGAAACATTATGGATATCCGGGTATCATCGTAGACAGCGCCGGACTAGATCCTAGCCCTCTTCATCCGTTGACCGTAGAAGTGATGAAAGAAATCGGAGTCGATATTTCTGAGCAGACATCCAAACGAATTGATATGAAAGTATTTTTAGCAGCTACTGTAATCATAAAACTTTGCGAAGATATTCAAGAAAAATGTCCGATTGTACCTTTTGGGATTCGCAATGAACAATGGAACATACGCGACCCACTAGCCCAGGTGTCTCCGTCCATTCAGGATGTACGTAGAGCAAGAGATGAAATCAAAGAAAAAGTAATTCACTTACTTCAGCAGTATCAAGCCTATGTTTCAAATCCCTATTCATAAGTCGAAGCTAATATTAATATTTACTTATACTGTTGGATGTGTATAATACGGAATAGTTGAACTTGCATGGAAGGAAGTGAAAATCTAATGACTAATGTTGAGGATATGCTGGAGTATCTAAAGCTTCTTTCGGATAAAACCAGACTCACGATACTTGCCCGTCTCAAAGAAGGAGAAATGTGCGTTTGCGACATCGTCGATCTTCTAGAAACCACACAACCGAACGTGAGTCAACATTTGAAGAAGTTAAAAACCGGTGGTCTCATTAACGAAACCAAGCGTCGTCAGTGGGTATACTATTCCCTAAATGTAGAGGATAAGCCCTATATCAAAAAAATCCTGGATCAATTGCCAACGATGAATGATCGAACGGATTCAATAAAAGCACAAAGCTGCAACTAACCGTGGAGGAATTATGTTAACGATCGCTTCTATTATCTTTCTTGTCACGCTTGTTTTCGTGATCTGGCAACCTAAAGGGCTTAACATTGGCTGGTCAGCTTGCGGCGGCGCTATTATTGCATTGATCTTCGGTGTCGTTAATTTTAATGATGTATGGGATGTTACGCAAATCGTTTGGAATGCAACGCTTGCTTTTGTTGCGGTTATTCTCATTTCATTGATCTTGGACGAAATCGGGTTCTTTGAATGGGCCGCGCTGCATATGGCCCGGTTTGCTCAAGGAAACGGAAATCTGATGTTCGTTTACGTCATTATGCTCGGAGCTGCGGTAGCAGCGTTCTTCGCCAATGATGGGGCAGCGCTAATCCTTACTCCGATCGTCTTGGCTATGGTCCGGGCTTTGAAATTCGATGAACGAATGATTTTACCTTTTATCATGGCAAGCGGATTTATTTCGGATACAGCCTCTCTTCCGCTTGTCGTAAGTAATCTGGTGAATATCGTATCTTCGGACTTCTTTGGTATTGGGTTTGTCGAATATGCCAGTCGCATGATCGTTCCAACGATATTCGCGATAGCATCTAGTTTATTGGTTCTATACCTGATGTTTAGAAAAAGCATCCCTAAGCAATATGATCTCGCACAGCTGAAACAACCAAGAGAAGCCATAAAAGACATGCGGTTATTCCGGATTTCTTGGGTTATTTTAGCCGTCTTATTGATTGCATACCTGACAAGCGAATTGATGAACGTTCCGGTTTCAATTATTGCCGGCGTAGCTGCGATCATCTTCCTCTTGCTTGCCCGTCAAAGTAAAGGGATTCATACATGGAATCTTGTGAAAGGCGCGCCATGGGCGGTTGTTGTCTTTTCCATCGGGATGTATGTTGTGGTTTATGGGTTGCGGAATGTCGGTCTTACAGACGAGCTCGGCAAGCTTTTCGATTGGGTTGGAGATCAAGGGCTATTCGTAGCCACGGTTGGTTCCGGATTTATTGCGGCCATCCTTTCCTCTATCATGAACAACATGCCGACAGTAATGATTGATGCCCTAGCCATACAGGGTACCGATTCAACGGGGCTAGTTCGAGAGGCATTCATTTATGCGAATGTTATCGGCTCCGATTTGGGCCCTAAGATTACGCCTATCGGTTCCTTGGCTACCTTGTTATGGCTTCATGTACTTTCGTCTAAAGGCGTCAAAATCGGTTGGGGGTATTATTTCAAGGTCGGGATCGTGCTTACTGTACCTGTGTTATTCATTACTTTAACCAGTCTTTACGTTTGGTTAAAAATCATCGGCTAATTAAAAGGAGATCAGACAAAATGGACAAAAAACTCGTATATTTTCTCTGCACAGGAAATTCCTGTCGGAGTCAAATGGCAGATGGATTCTTGAATGCTATCGGTGGACATCTCTACGAGGTGAAAAGCGCAGGACTTGAAGCGCATGGATTGAACCCACGCGCAGTAAAAGTCATGGCGGAAGCCGGTGTCGACATTTCATCGAACACCTCAAACGTAATTGATCCGGAGATTTTGAATCGGGCTACTTATGTAATAACGCTGTGCGGGCATGCCGATGAGCATTGTCCCGTTATCTCCAATCCGAACGTCATCAAATGGCACTGGGGATTTGACGATCCTGCGAAAGCGACAGGAACCGAAGAAGAAATTATGGATCAGTTCCGCGCCGTTCGCGATTCTATTAAGGCTCGCATGGAGCAGTTCGTTCAAGAGGGTAAATAAATATGGCTAAAATTACGAGAATGCATGTTGCCGTTAATTGCACGGATCTCAATAAGTCACTCTCCTTCTATCGCAGTTTCTTCGGGTCGGAACCGACAAAGGTGAAAGAGAATTACGCAAAGTTTGAATTAGATAATCCAGCTCTGCATTTCTCCTTAAATGTTCGCCCCTTTGAGAAAAAGGCGTGCTCAATCATTTAGGATTTCAAGTGGATAACACGGAAGATGTCTTGGCAATGGGCGAGCGTTTGCGTCAAGCGAATCTGCTACTCATCGATGAAATGAACACAACTTGCTGTTACGCGGTCCAGGATAAGGTATGGGTCTATGATCCGGATGATAATGCATGGGAGATATTCTTTACCAAAGAGGATTCTGAATTTGAATCTGCTGGCGATGCCAAGGATTTGTCACTTTGCTGTGCACCGCCTTCTGCACCGGTTTCCGTATCGTTCACAAGCTTTCAAAAAAACAAATCCTAGAACTGGAGATTAAACCATATGTCTAAAAGCTATCACTCGCTTCATGAGAATCGCATTTTCATGGGCGGGGCCGCAGATATTGAAGCTATTGAAAACAACGAAGGCATTGACGTCGTTGTCGACTTGCGTGCAGAAGCAACGGAATGTGCATATCCGGAATCCACAGCCACGTGGGTGCAAGTTCCATTAAGAGACAATGCTTCTGAAAGCGAATATGATTTGTACAAACAAGCTATCGACGAAGTTATGAATGCTTATCGTGCCGGCAAGAAAGTGGCCTTTCATTGCGGTGGGGGCAAAGGAAGAACTGGGACGGTTGCTGTAGGAACTCTGATTTCCCTCGGACTCGCGAATAACGTAGATGAGGCTATAGAATCCGCTAAACGCATTCGTCCAAAAATTGATCTCAAGCCCATTCAACGTGAAGCTTTGCTCAAACTATTTCCGTAAATGAAGAAGGGAATGCCTCGGGGCATTCCCTTTTATATATCAATCGATTCCGACCCCTTCACTTCTTCTTTCCAACAATAATACGTCTCTCCACTCTTCTTTTAGTTTACCTATCGCCGAACTGTTCGCCGTACACGGTCTCCACCGTGAAATCTAGATCGAGAATCAGGTCGGATCGCCGTCGCGCGAGATATCTTGAAGTCCCGTTGAATCAAGTTCGGAGAACTACAATATGACGGCTTTCGGTGTTACATTCGATGACTAAGCTGGAACGTAGGTCAACCTAATCATCGATGAAATGACGGAATAGCACGGGGGCGGGCTGAAATGCCATGTGGTCGACGAACCCGTCCAGAGACTGGTTCAATGCGAATACGATCTTTGCCATGCAACGGACTCTCCTCCCTGGATTTCTTCGGCGACGGTCCCCAGATAGTACACTTGGCCTTGTCCCAACTTATGGACCGTTGCGGCCGGTTCGCCGGCGAAGAAATCATCATCATACCATGCGATCGGCTCCGCTCCCGCCGGTGTCAGAATATCGCACCATTGGCCGCACGAGTAAGATTTCCCGGTCCATGTCCGAATGATGTGCTTATCTTTCCCAATTGGATCATATTCCGACACGGTCACGCTTGCCGCTTCAGCCAATGGTCCGGGTAGCGGCTGAATCCAGCAAACGTTGTTATCGTTCTTGACCCCTGTACGATTCGTGAGAATCAACGTTGCCCCATTGCTTTCCAGTATTTTAGTCGAGCGTTCCAAGCATATATCCGGCTTGATGCAAATTGTGATATCGATCCCCTTCGGGTTTCATTCCTTGTGGCGACATCACGAGCACGTCATGCCTATCTAGTGAGAATAGAGCGGGACATTCCCACATATATCCTCCATTGTCGTGTGAGGTATGGTGAGAAAGCCAAAGCGGTTTTGGAGCAAATAGAAGAAGGATTTGTTACCGCGGTGGCTTCTTCCGTCTCTTTGACTGAAATCTTGGTTAAACCAATACGTGAAGGAAACCTGACTCTGGAAAAGCAATACAAATTACTTTTCTCTCACTTCCCCAACCTTACCATCTTACCGGTCGATGACATGGTCGCCGAACGAGTTGCCTACCTCCGAGGAAAGTACAATATTAAAACACCAGATGCATTGATCGTGGCCACGGCGCTTGTAGCCAATGCGGATTTGTTTATCACGAACGATCAACGACTCGAAATTGTCAAAGAAATAAGATGCGTATCATTGGACCAACAACATTAGCTTAAGTCTTTCATCGCCGAACAGCTTCCAGTTGCTCATCTCCGGAACTCCTAGTATCCCCGGGTTAAAGCTCGCCTTATTTTCACTTTACCTGTTACTTCAGAAATCGATTGCAGTTTAGTAGATATGGCGAACGAATTTAGTCGTGATTTTGATCAGTTGCTTTTCCAAGCACGGGATATAGAATCCATGCGACCCCAGTCGCAAACCGTTCCGATTCTCGATCAATTTTTGGATCAGAACAGGGTTTCTGTGAAGTCTCTGCGCGATTTTAAACGCACTGCACGGGATCTGATTGCCGCATGCAGAATCAAAAGTATCATTCATCCCCTCCTTGCAGATCATGTCTTTCGAGAAGCGGAAAGATTCCTATTCATTATCGACATGTTTGAGCAGCACTTAACCGGCACCCCAGTGGCTATGCGTGATTTAGAGGAGCATTGAATGAAGCCGAAATAGCCGAACGGGACGAAGTGGAGAAATTTCCTGCTACGTCCCGTTGGACAGTCCCTTCGTTTTACAGCTTCACTCGCTTGACAATCGCTCTGCGGTTTCGGCCCTTCCAGATAACGTTGTCGCCGTAACCTTTCCCCCAGTCGTACATCATTAGCAGAATCGGAAACAGGCTTTCGCCTTATTCGGCCAAGGAGTACTCCACTTTTGGGGGGCACGACGGCGTATACCTTTCTTACGATCAACAGGTCTTCTGCGTAATGTTGGGAATCAGCTTCTTCAACTCGCTGAATCTCTTGGTTCCTTCAAGCCCAAGGTGCCACAAAATGATCAGCTTCCATTCGCCGCCGATCACGGCAAGGTGAGCTCCTTCTCGCAGTTGATCTCCTTCAGGTTAATACGATCTTTGATATCAACCGACATTGGCATGATTGAGAAATGTGAAAATGGCAAGTAAATGGATAACGTATATCCGTCCGTTGTTTTTTCAATTTCATAAGTCCGGATATGATGCTTAATCTCTGTTCAGTCTTCGACTTTGTAGTCGTAAGCTATTGAAAGTGACAAGGAGTGTTGCTCCCATGTCCGCTAAAATCGCAAGCCAGAGAGTCAGCCATCCTGGCACGATTAGGATTAGAGCAAGAAGCTTGATCCCTAATGAAAAAGCAACGTTTTGCTTAATGACCGCTAGAGTCTTCTTGCTTAGTTTGATCGTGTAAGGCAGCTTACGCAAATCATCTGCCATTAAAGCGATATCGGCTGTTTCTAACGCCGTGTCGATACCTGCTCCTCCCATAGCGATTCCCACGCTGGAAGCCGCCAGTGCGGGTGCGTCATTGACTCCGTCCCCAACCATGGCGACACTTGAATAGCTCTGTCTAAGTTGTTTAATGTACTCGAGCTTATGTTGCGGGAGTAAGTCGGCTTTTACTTCGACTACACCTAATTGCTTTCCGATGGTATTTGCTGCGGCTTGATTATCGCCTGTAAGCATTATCGTCTTTTGAACTCCGATGGAATGAAGCTCTTCGATGACGGCCTTAGACGAATGGCGCACAGCATCAGCCACCGCGATTAAGGCAAGGACTTCGTATTCTGTTCCGAATACGATAACCGTTTTTCCTTGAGTTTGAAGTCTTAAGATCTGTTCGCTTATCGTTTCAGTGATGTCTGCTTGCAGTTCCTTGAACAGATTCGGACTCCCAATGAAATAGGGTTGACCTTTAACCGAAGCCTTCACTCCTTTGCCGATTAAAGATTGGAAATCATCTACTGCCAGGGAGAGATCTGCGCCTATTTGTTCCGCTTTTCGCATCACGGCAGATGCTAAGGGATGCTGCGACCCTTTTTCGATCGCGGCCGCAATCGAAAGCAGCTCGCTTTCTCCCCGGCTGCCAAATACGGCGAAATCCGTCACTTCGGGGAATCCATTGGTTAACGTACCCGTTTTATCGAAGGCTACTGCAGTGATCCGACCGGCCTCTTCCAGATGAATTCCGCCTTTGATAAGCACGCCGTTCTTGGCGGCATTTCCAATTGCGGTAACGATGGAAATGGGGGTCGATATGACCAAGGCGCAAGGACAACCGACGACAAGCAGCGACAGTCCGCGATAGATCCACTCTCCCCAGTCTGCGCCAAACAACGGCGGGATGATGGCCGTGCTTATCGCGATCGCCATAATCGCTGGAGTATAATACTTGGCGAATCGATCGACAAATGCCTGTGAGGGCGCCCGTTCAGCCTGTGCTTCTTCGACAAGATGAATGATCTTGGATAACGTCGTATCGTCAACCCGTTTTGTCACTCTGACTTCCAGTAAGCCTTCCTCGTTGAGTGTTCCGGCAAACACTTCGTCATCAACGGTTTTCGTAACGGGTATGGACTCGCCTGTAATCGCAGCTTGATTAAGCGTTGACGTCCCTTTAATGACTACGCCGTCCATCGCTAGCTTCTGTCCCGGCTTGACGACCATCACGTCGCCTACTTGGATTTGGTCCACATCGACCGTCCATTCGACAGATCCGCGCTTGATCAGGGCTACTTTAGGAGCGATATCCATAAGGGATCGGATTGATTGGCGAGCCTTTTGCATGGAGTAGCGTTCGAGCGCTTCGCTGATTGCAAAAAGAACGACCACGACGGCCCCCTCGCCCCACTCGCCAATTGCGGCGGCGCCTATGATGGCCACGGTCATTAAAGTGCTCATGTCAAACTGGAATCGAAGCAGATTGTTAATCCCCTTAACAAATAGTCTGTAACCGCCGACTAAAATGGAAGCGGCAAAAGCTAAGGCAGAGAACAAGCTCTCATCCCCGTTAGTCGAAGCAAGTAAATAACCTCCTGCCATCCCTAACACGGAAACGAATACGTTCCAATTCTTTTTCCAAAAGGGTTCTTTATTTTCCGCAATCCTCTGTTTGTCCGGTGTTAATTTTAAGTTTTCAAACGCCCCTGCCTTTTCTAACTCTCCGGCAGTCGTGTTCCCAAATACGGTGATTTTGGAAGCTCCGAAGTTGACTTGCGCATCCGTTACGCCCGGCAGGTTCTTGACGTTTTTTTCGAATATCGCTGCGCAGTTCGTACAAGTAAATCCTTGCACGCGGTACACGTGTTTCTGAGCCTCAAGTTGCTGCATTTGTCACCAATCCCTTGCTGTGGACGGAGGCCAGTTGAATGAACGGTCGAACTTGATCGTCTTCTAATGAATAAAATGCCAGCTTTCCTTCCTTGCGGTGTTTAGCCAGCCCGAGCTGCTTTAATGTGCGCAAATGATGTGAAGCAGTGGCCATCGAGGAGCCAATAATATTGGCCACGTCGCAAACGCACAATTCATCCTCCTCGCATAATGCAAAGGCAATCTTCATGCGGGTCTCATCGCCCAGTACTTTAAACAGCCTTACCATACCCGAAATATTCTGCTGCTGCAGAGCCGTCTTCACTTTTTGTACTTTTCGTTCGTCATAGCAATAAATTTCGCAGCTATCCTTCATTTCATGCCTCCTACAATCAAATGTACGTTTGAATATAATCAACTTACCATGCTGCCGCTATTCAGTCAAATGCTCATTTGATTATAATTGCATAAAAAATGGCTGCCATTCAGAAGGAGTTCTAAATGACAGCGCCGACTTTCTCATTGCTATTTCTCACGCACGATTCATCCTTCGATTCGCCTGGTGCGCCGTTTTTAAGCTGCTTTCCGTTTGTACGCGCGCATCGCAAAGATATAAGCTGCGAGCATGATTCCGACGCACCACGCAAGCGCGACCCAGATATCATGGCCTACAGGCTGATCGGACAGCAGCGCACGGATGGTTTCTACGATCGAGGTCACCGGCTGGTTTTCGGCAAAGACCCGAACGACCAGCGGCATCGACTCGGTCGGCACGAACGCCGAGCTGATAAACGGCAGGAAGATCAGCGGATAGGAAAACGCGCTTGCACCTTCCACGGATGCTGCAGACAGTCCGGCAATCGCCGCGACCCAGGTTAATGCCAGCGTAAACAGCACGAGTATACCGGCGACGGCAAGCCATGGCAGGATCCCCGCCGACGATCGAAAGCCCATCACGAGCGCTACGAGAATGATAACGACAACCGATAGGGCGTTGGATACGACCGAGGTCAGCACGTGCCCCCACAGCACGGCGGAACGCGCAATCGGCATGGAATGGAACCGCTCAATGATGCCCCGCTGCTTATCCAAAAACAGGCGGTAAGCCGTATAGGATATCCCGCTGGCAATGGCCATAAGGAGGATGCCGGGCAGCAAGTAGTTCACATAGTTATCCGTACCGGTCTGGATGGCGCCGCCGAACACATAGACGAACAGCAGCATCATCGCAATCGGAGTGATGCAGACGGTGATAATCGTGTCCATGCTGCGGAAAATATGACGCATGGAACGACCCAGCATAACGCCCATATCGCTGAAAAAGTGGTTTTTTGCCGTCTCCATTTACATGGCCTCCTTTTTGCCGACGATGGCGAGGAAGATCTCCTCCAATGTCGGCTGTTTTTCCACATACTGTACCTCTGCGGGCGGGAACCGCTTTTTCAGTTCCTCAAGAGTGCCGTTCGCGATAACTTTTCCTCCGTGCAGAATGGCGATTCGATCCGCAAGCTGCTCGGCTTCCTCCAAATACTGCGTGGTCAGGAGAATCGTCGTGCCTCCGCCCGCTAGCTCCTTGACAATCTTCCAGACCTCGATTCGCGCCTCGGGGTCAAGCCCGGTCGTCGGCTCGTCGAGGAAAATGATCTGCGGATTTCCCACGAGGCTTAAGGCGATGTCGAGCCTGCGGCGCATGCCGCCCGAATACGTTGACGGCTTGCGGTCGGCGGCGTCTGTCAGGCCGAAGCGTGTCAGCATGTGATCCGCCGCCTGACGCGGATTTTTAAGGTGCCGCAGCTTGGCGATCATGACAAGATTTTCCCGTCCGGTCAGTATCTCGTCCACAGCGGCAAATTGCCCGGTCAGACTGATCGCTTGCCGCACGTTCTCGGGTTTTGACGCGACGTCAAATCCGTTTACGGTGGCGGTGCCTCCGTCCTGTTTGAGCAGCGTGGTGAGGATTCTGACAATCGTCGTCTTGCCCGCGCCGTTGGAGCCGAGCAGGGCGAAGATCTCCCCTCGCTTCACTTCAAAATTGACGCCCTTTAGGACTTCTGTGTCCTTGAAAGACTTTCGCAGACCTTTCACTTCAATTGCTTTTACCATCCGGATCTCCCCCTTTCTTTGTTTTGTCCGTAATCTTTTTCATGGCCTTGTTCACTTCTTGGTCGACGGATTCTTGATAGAGGTCAGCGTAAGTTTTTGAATCTTTGATGAGATCGTCGCAGAAAGCCGCTACGTCTCTGCCCGTCACTTCGAGCACGCCTTTCCCCAACGCCGCGCCCTCTTCGAAAAGATCGACAATCCCCGAGAGCAAATCCGTTCCGTCGGTCAGCTCAACGGGGCCGACCTTAAAGAGATATTTTTGAATCTCTTTATAAACGATCTGATAATCTTTCGGGAGCGCTTTGACACGCGCCACGTGCGCTCGCCACGCTTTTTTGCCTTCGATGAGGTCTCGTAAGCTCATTTTTTTATCCTCCTATTTGCCTAATTTTTTCGCGATATTATGGTTGAGCTGCTCGCGCCACTTGTCGCGATAAGACTTTGCCCCTTCTTCGCCGGCCAGCGCCGAACAGAAGCCTTTGATATCGTCGCCCAAAACCTCTTGGACACTCTGACCGTCCGCCGCCGTTTCTTCAAGCAAGCCAAGCACGCCGTCAAGAATGGGCATGAGGTTGCGACCGGTGAAATCCGAGTGGGGCCAAAGATTGGCATTAATTTGTTCCCATGCCGCTTGATAATCAGTCGGCAGCTTTTGGACTCGCGATTCAAAAGCTTTCATTTCCTTAGTCATGTCGCTGCCGGTGATTTTCTCCCAAAAATTCATGGTTTTCTCTCCTTTAACTCGTTCATTTTTGAGGATACAAACTCCCATTTTTCCCAGAACCTCCGCAGCTCCTCGCGCCCCGCGTCGTTGAGCGTGAAAAACTTGCGCGGCGGTCCCATGTCGGAAGGCTTTTTAGTGACCTCTACCAGCTTGCTTTTTTCAAGCCGGATCAGGATGGTGTACACCGTTCCCTCTACAACGTCCGTGAAGCCGAGGGCGTTCAGCCGCCGTGTAATTTCGTAGCCGTAGGTTTCTTCGCGGCTTATCATTTCAAGGACACAGCCCTCAAGCACGCCTTTGAGCATTTCCGTTAGGTTTTCCAGGATCATCACCCCGCTATTCTGTATGACTGGTAACAAGTAATACATACTACTGCTATAAAGTATCACGCAGTAGCTGAATTGTCAATAGCGCTTTGTTTTTCCATTTAAAAACCCGCGAATGACGCGGGTTGGAATAAGTAACTTATTCTTGTTATCGCTGAACGCGACGCCGTCCATCTTTATCCCCTCCCGAGCAGGAAACCGCTAGCCCCATCCGCAAGCCGCATAGCCGTTGCTTGCGTTTCCGATTCCGGAATGACATTGTCCTTGAACTCGTTGTCCGCCGAACCGTCGTTCGCATAAACTCCATAATTCTCGTTATTCACGATCACGTTGCGGATCCAAGTATTCCGGTTGGCTCCGTTCGTCGCCTTCTCGGGTCTGAAATAGACGCCGCTCACGGCATTGTCCCGGATCACATTGTCCGCGAAGAGATTATCCGAATCCTTATGTCCAATCGAGATGCCCGAATTGCCGTTGCGGGCAAACGTATTCCGTTCGAATTCTCCATGCTGAACGCGCCAGCAAATAAATAATCCCGCCGACCCGTTATCGCTGCATACGTTGTCCTTCACGCTCGTATAGAGAGTACCCGCTCCCGGATGCAAGCCCGACCCTTCGCAGCCGCGAATCACGCAATGTTGCACGGAGATGTTTTCGGTGATTTGCCAGCTGATGCCGTCCCCGCGAAAATGCTCTACCATAACGCGATCGATGCGGCAATTTTTCGCCTTGTGCAAATAGATCCCCCCCGCCCGGCAGCCGCCGATCGGTTCGTTGTCCGCCTTGTTCCCGTCGATTCTCAGATCACTGATGCGCACCTGCTCGACCTCGACCCCTTCGATCACGGAGCAGGCATTGGTTACCGTCCCGCCATCGTCCGAGCGATAATCTCGCGCCAAGTACCGGTCGAAATGCACCACGTTTCCCTCGATCGCCGTAATGACCGCCGTGCTTTCCGCCCAGCCCCATTTCTGCGATTCGTCGAAAACTTGAATACCCATACCGACTCGGAACCCGCTGCCCTCTTCTACTTCTATCCGAAGCTCGCCATAATCGGCGTCCACGATAAACCGGCTTTTTACGCCAGCGACTTTGCGCAATACCGTTTCCGGTCCCGCTCCGACGAGCGACACCCCGTCCGACAACCGAATCGGACCCGAGATCGCGAACGTCCCTTTGTCCAGCCGCACGATGCCGCCGCCTTGCCCGGCCGCTTCGTCTACCGCGAGTTGAACGATCCGGGAAGTAAATCCCGGGTAGTCGCGACCGGGTCCGCCGACCGTGATTTCTTTGCCTTTATTCCGCAGCATGCCGTAACGTCCCATTCCGAACTCCTCCTTCTATGTGCGGCTCACCCCTTCCCATTCATTATAAAATTCGCGGAGGACCGAACCCATTGTAATATTTCTGCTTTCATTGTCTTTTCATAACTTCTTTCATCGTCGTCCGCCTATTCATCTGTCGCTTCCCAGAATCGCGGATTTTCCATTGAAACTTGTTTTTGCACAAGCTACAATGCAACTAATCGAACGGAGAAAAAAAGTCGGTCGAAGAGATGAACCGGCTAACCGCGACGACGCTTGACCCGCTCGCTCAAAGTACTCCGCGTTCATAAGGCATGGGGCGACAGCCCGTTGCGGAGATGAGAAAGGAACCGGCTGCGATATGCACAAACCCGATCTGGCTGCGCTTAATCCGCAAGAAACGCTCGAAGCGCTCAGCGACTTCCCGTTCCCTCCTTATATCTCGCTGGCGCACATCTTCAACGCTCCTAGAGATTGGGGGTTCTCGGGACGCATCTTGAAGCAATACGCCCTGAACTACGTGATCGGCGGACGGGGCGAATTCACCGTCGGCGGCGCGACTCATCTCGTGGAAAAAGGAGACGTGTTCTTCTATCGGCCGCTTGAAGAACATGGTCTTCGCTCCTTGCCCGGCGCCGAGTTCATTACGATTACGATCGTGTTCCACTTCGCGGACAGTCCTTTTCCGATGGAGGAACGGTTGGAGGGCTCGCATATGCTTGGAGGTTACGCCGGGCACGCGGTCGAGCGTCATTTTGCGGAGCTTGTCGCCAAATATCGTCAGCCGGGCTTGGAAAACCGCCTGATCTGCCAAGCGCTGCTGCTGACCCTCCTCGCTGAAACGTCCCGCCGCGCATCCGGCGTTACCCAACAAGAAGACACAGGACGCCGCAAAAACCTGGCTCGCCTCATCCTCGTCAAAAACCATATCGAGAATCATCTGGAACGTCCTATAGACGTACCTGAAATCGAGAGATTGTCGGGTCTGACATGGAACTATATCATCGTCGAATTCAAGAAAACGTTCGGCACGACGCCCATGCAATTTCTCCTATGGGCGCGTATTTCCAAAGCCAAGGAGCTTGCCCTGCAATCTCCGCTATCGTTCAGCGAAATCGCCGCCCTGGTCGGCTACAACGATATTCATGCCTTCGGCAAAATGTTCAAGAAGAAAACGGGAATGAGCCTGACCAATTTCTGCTCCTCCCTGTACGAAACCGATCATCGCGTCTATTGGCCTAACCGGAGCCGCAAAAAATAATCATGATATTGGATACCCCTTTCCCTATCCGGACCAAATACCGTCGCTTGAATTCAACTTATAATGAGATCAGACGAATTCAAAACAGGGAGAGTGGCAACGGATGAACTTGCAAATTCCCCCCATCGTCGCTGCGGCTGCAGGAAAACGACTGGTCTGGGACGTCGATAAGGATCTTGCCGTGCTTACGGCGGACGGTCCGCAAGCGAGCGACGGAAATCTGAGGAAGGTAATCTGGTCCGGCAGTCTGCTGCCCGCGTTCGAACTCGAGACGGACGGCGGCGCAAATTACGTCAAAGCTGCCGTCTCCGCGATGAAAACAACCCCCGAGACTGGCGAATTCCGCTTCGCTCTCGACTTCGGCGCATATGGCAGCGGCTCGCTGCTCGGCGAAACGACGGATTGGGGGCTGCGGTTTACTCGACTAGAAACAAACTGGACGAAAGAGACGAGAATCGTCTCCTTTCATTTCGGAACCCGATTAATGACTCAGGTAGAGCTATCCCGCGCTCCAAGGCTCGACCGGCCGTTCTGGTCCGATTGGTCGTCGGAAGGCTATTGCGTTCCCGTCGCCGGCTCTTCCCCGACCCATTCGTTCTTCCGGTCCTGGGACATGGGCGACGCGACGCTGCCTCTGGGCAGTTTCGGCGATGCGATGGGAACCCCCTATGCGGCGGCTTTTCCAAGGCCGTTATATGCGGCGGCGATGGGCGGGCGACACGGTTGGTTAGCCTTCGGGCCCGGCGAAATCCCCGACGCTTCGATGACTTTGCATTTGCAATCGGTTACCGCGAGCCTTCGATACGCTTATCGGGAAGATCTCTGGTCGGCTCCCGATCTTCGAAACCGCCAGTGGATAGAACCTCTTCGCTTGGCATGGGGGGACACCGGCTATGAGGCGTTCGGCCGTCTTTACGAGACCTTCGGACCGTTCGAGCAGAAATCCCCGCACCATGCGCGTTCCTTTATTTGCACATGGGGCGATTTCAAAGAGGGCCGCTTCGACTTGAAGCAATTCGAACGAAGAGTATCCCGCACCACGCCCGCGGACATGGTCATTATCGACGACTGCTGGGAATCGTTTGTCGGAAGCGGGGAACCGCACCTGGAGCGGTTTCCTAATTTCGAAGCGGATCTGGACAGACTCCGCGAACGGGGATACGAGATCGCCATCTGGCAAAGCCTCGGATGGACGGACGATCCCGCGGCTTCCGGACTGACGGAAGAGGATTTGCTTTGCGGACCGGACGGGACCCCTCGTCAGTGGCGATGGTCCGGAAATCCGCTCGCCGAAGGCGGCTATCATTATCTGTTGGACCCGAGCTCGGAGCGGACAAGGAAGCTGATCGTCGAGCGCGTCAGACGCATTATGCATAGATGGAGGCCTGCCGCGCTAAAGCTTGACTTCGGCTACGGCTTTCCCAGTCAGGACGTATGCGTGCCGCGAGATCCGGCCTATCGAGGCGAACGGCTCGCCTACGCTCTGCTCAAGCTGACTTGCGAAGCCGCCAAGTCGGTCGATCCGGCTGTTACCCTGATCTACTATGGAATTAATCCCCTGCTTCGCGACGTTACCGATCTTATTAATCTCGATGATCTAGGCGACGCTGGCGACAGCGCGGCCCATGAGATCGCCGGTCATAATCAGCGCTGCCTGTGGGCATCGCTAGCGGCCGCACATGGCATGCCCGTCAACACGTCGACCGGCTACTACTGGGATACGCTTGGCCCGATCTTACTCGACACCGCAGTCGTCGGCGTTAACGGCTTAACGATTGGGGAGTTCGACGTTGACGGCAAACGGATAACCGCGGCGGACCAAGCGCGCTGGATCGCGCTTCAGACTTGGCATCGCCGCACTTGCGGCTGGAAGCCCCTGTGGCTCGATGCGGATACGGGAAGTTTGCAGGGCGAGCCGAAGCTCATCTCGTGGGGAAGACTCGAAGCAACGAGCGAAGGAGATACGACAGCGTCTGCAGCAACAACCGCAGCCGAAGCAGCGCTGACCGCCCTCGCGTTGCGTAATAACGACGGGGCGGAAGCCAAACGCTACGAACAAGCGCCCTACCTTCGCTTCACCGGCCAATGGGCGATCCTATCCCAAGATGGCTTGGATTTGAAAATAAGCAAGCGCTTCGTCTGCATTCCGTTTTCGGCCGGCACCCTCGCGATCGATGGCGAATTCTCCGGCGTGCAAGCGTATGGTGCGGTTGACGGTCGCCTGACTCCTCTGGACGCCGAGTCGGCTTTCTCCTCCGGCCCGCCGGAGCTTCGACTCGAAGTGTCGGACGGGGAGTTGTCCAAGCTTGCGGGATTCGAGATTCAACGGCAATCCTTGACTCTTTTATCCACCTCCGTCAGTTCCGGCAATGTCGAATACGGACTGTCCAAGTAGAAGTAAGCGCAGCTCGACCAATCGTCCTGCCGCTCGAAGTTGCCGTAGTCGGGTATGTCCGCGTCGCTTGCGAAAGCGACGGTTTGGCTCCCTTCCCCTGCTTTCATCACCGTTACGTCCATTTGCCGGAACGCTTCTTTCGTCAGCGGATCCCAGTAGCCGATCTGCTGCATCGTCACGCGAATGTCCCGCCGAAAATAGACCGGATCGGGCACGTGATAGCGATAGAAGCAATAGGCCATCGCCTCCTTGTCCGCGACGTGGCAGCCCTGGTGCAGATGGCTGAACGTTCCTTGCTCCCAGCCGGTGCCGATATAATCTTCGGTCCCGGTGCTGCATAAGCTGGGAAACTTTTCGTCCCCGTCCAAATAAAGTTTGCATTCTCCCTCGCCCCACCAAGAGCGGCCGTATTTCTCCGCGTCGGGCATTACGCCGATATTCGCTCCCAGGAACCGGCCTCTTCCGGCAAGTCGGGGAACGATCTCGTAATCCTGCCGCAAGGAAGTCGGTCGTTCCCGGCGAAAGTGGGCATGAAAATAAAGCGCGTCGTCGGAATGGCGGTCCCCTACCGTATAATCGATCTCGTAGAAAAACATCGCCAAGTCCGTATCTCCTTCATTGGTCAGCACCATCTTCATTCCCGTCCGAAAGGGCATCGGAACGGCGCAGTTCAAGCTCCGTCCTTCCGGGCTGCTGAACAGCGAGGACTGGAAAGGAGCGATTCTGCCGAGTCCCGTTCCGAAAAAATCGCCGAGCGGCGCGCTGACCGCCGCTCTCTCCGCCCCGTCCCAGTAAAAGTCGAGCCTAAGCGAACGCAGCATTCGAGGGCTCCGGTCGTCGAGCGTTACCCAAATTCGGCGTATCGTTCCGCTTGTACCGTCCTCCTGGGCAAGAACGACCTGTTCCTTCGCGCGAACGGGCAGAAACGGAGAGCCTTTCCTTCCTCCATTCGAACGGGCCGCGATCCCCTTGCCGGCCGTTCTGTTCTCGGGGCAAGCCCACCGCGTTTCCACTCCACCGGGAATGACGTACATCGGATTCGGATCCCACATGCCGATCGCCTCTTCTCTTTTTTTTCAATTTAGTCGGGTCAATGCGCGCAGTCAGGCTGGGCGATCGTGATCGCGAGAGTACGGCTCCCTTCAGCCACGGGCGTTTTCTCCTCCAACACGATGCGGTGCATTCGCTCTCCCCAGTTTCTTCTCAACCGACTGTCCATGAAGCCGATCGGCTCGATTCGAACGCGCAATTGTCGGCAATCGTAACGGACATAGGCCGTTCGGTTCGGCGCGTATTCCAGCAGGATCGTGCCTTCCTCGATCACCCGCGGCTCGCAAGGCGTCATGAGACTGTGGAAAATATCGGCCGGAATCCCGCCGCTCATCGCGAATTCGTCCTCGACACGCACCGCGGCTTCGCAGCCCCGAACGAGCCTGACCGTTCGCCGCCAACGTTCGATTCCGGCCTCCACCGGATACGCGTCGGAAATATCCATAGCCAGCTCGGCGCCGTTGTCGTTCTGCCGGTATTCCGCGGATTTGGCCCGGAACTCGCCGCCGCTCTTCTGCAGAACCCCTCGCACCGTGGGCAAATTGTGATACTGCGACTGCAAATACCATAGCTCGTAACGGTCGGGACCGAACGTCTGAGCCTTGTATTCCTCTGTGCCGAGATCGACGAGCAGCGGGCAGCCGTCCGCGAACACGATGAAACTTCCGACGTCGTTGTGGTTGTGGGACTCCAGATTGCTCCCGCCCTTGGCGGCAACGTACAAGCCGCGCTCGCAGCCTTCCCTCTCTCGGGCGACCATCACCTGCGTGTTCTCAAACCATGCATCGCGAACGTACGGAGCTTTGGCGCCGCTCTCCGATCGCGGTTCCTCCCGGAACAATGTTCGCAAATGGCCGTACATGCCGAACCAGATCGCGGTGCTCGGCTTGCCGCTCTTCGGCAAGCTTGCGCCCAACCGAGCAAGCGCTTCGTCCCCGACGCTCCGTCCGTATCGGTAAACGACATCTCCATCGGGACTCGCCTTCGCGTCGCAATCGGCGAAAGCGACGAAATAGCTGTCGTGGATATGCGCTTTGTAAAGATAAGCGCCGATCTCCCGCACGATGCGTTCGCCGAACGCGTCGATTCGCCCCGCCGACGCCAGGTGCAGCAGCTCCAGACATTCGTACAGCCCTCCTCCGGCTGCGCTCCAATAGGACGGCCCCTCGTCGCAGCATCCGTCCGGCGGATACGTGGCGATAAAGGCGTCCAAGCTGCGCATCGTCTTTACGATTCCCGCGCTGCGTAAATCATGGTCATCTTCAAGCAGCAGGAAGCCGGTCAACACCGCTCCGTTACACCAAGGGTTCCAATTGTTAACGCGTACGCCCTCGGTAAATCCCAGCCACCAATAATCGTCGTGCTCCATGTAGGGCGCTAGCAACCTGTTCCGTACCTCGCGTACGATCCGTTCCCCGATCCGTTTGCTGATCGCATCGAATCGGCTTCGCAGCAAGTAGAGGGTCCAAGCGAGCAGCTTGGCGGTTTCCGCCGTAAACAACTCGACGCCGTGCTCGGCAACGCTTGGCAAGGGTTCCTCTTGGTCGACCTTCCAATGGCTTCTGTGACCCGGCGTAACCCAGGTCGTTTCCTCGCAGACGGCGAAAATGCCGTTTATCGCCTGATCGAGAAACCGGCCTTTTCCCTCGATGCATTCCGCGATGACCAACATGCCGAGCACGCTTCGCCTCTCAAAAATCGCGAGATTCAACCGGGACAGATCCCCCGATCTCCAATAAGCCATATAATCTTCCATCCGGATCGCCGGCCAAGCATAATCGGAGTACCGCTCGGCCAGAGCGATCCACATCTCCCGGTATTCCGGCTCGATCGCTTCCCAGTCTTCGCGGTCGTCCGCCCTTGGAATCGGTGCGAACCGCTCCGCCGGAAGCAGCAGGTCTTTCAAGCTTTGTCGTCCGTATCGTTCGTATAACATCGCGTCCCCCTCCTCGCTCCCTATCATTCGCGAAACTATTCCTTGACGCTTCCCAGCACGATGCCGCTCATGAAGTAGCGTTGCAGGAACGGGTAAACGCACAGCACGGGCACCATGCCCAGAAAAATTTGCGCGGCGCGAAGAGAACGATCGTTCAACTGGGACAGGAATCGCAAAGCCGTCGGGTCGTTGAGCTGCGTCATATCCAGCCTGACAACGATCGTCTGCAGATAACTGGCCAGCGGGTAATGAACCGGATCGTTCATATAGATAAGCCCATGAAACCATTCGTTCCAATGGCCGACGATCGTGAACAGCGTCACCGTAGCGATCGAAGGCATTGAGAGCGGCACGATAATTCTCCATAACGTCTGCCAGTGCCCGGCTCCGTCGATGAAAGCCGATTCCGCCAGCTCCTTCGGAAGATTGCGGAAGAAGTTCAGCATCAGGATCACGTTGAAAACCGGAACCGCGCCCGGCAGCACGAGCGACCACAGGGAATCGATCAGTCCCAGTTCCCTGACGATCATGTAAGACGGGATCAAGCCTCCCGAGAAAAGCATCGTAAAGACGAAAACCCATGCGTATCCCGTACGGAACCGCAGATGGGCCGCTTCCTTCGATAGCGGATAAGCCGTCAGAATCGTCAACGTCATGTTAACCGCCACGCCGAGCAGCACCCGCTGAACGGAAATGCCCATCGACGTAAGAAATTCGCTTTTGGAAGCGACGAACGAATATGCGCGCGTCGTGAAATCGACCGGCCACAGCGTCACTTCTCCGGCCTCGATAGCGGCCGCGGAGCTGAACGATACGGCTAGCACGTTTAACAAAGGCAGCAAGCAAACCAAGGACATGATGGCGAGTATCGAGTAGTTGAAAGCGACGAACAACTTCCGGCTCCACGAGTATTGTTGAACCAATGCGACTTCCTCCCTGTATGGCTAGTCAGAAGATCCGGTAGTTGGCCAGTCGGTAAGCCAGGAAATAAGATACCGAGATGAGAACGAGAGAAATGACCGATTTGAACAGTCCGACCGCCGTAGCGACTCCGTATTGGCCGTTGCCGAGACCGATGCGGTACACATACGTGTCGAGGATATCCCCCGTCGAATACACCGAAGGGCTGTACAAATTATACACTTGGTCGAAACCGGCGTTCAGAACGTTGCCCAGGCTTAGCGTCAGAAGCAGCACGATGATCGGAACGATGCCGGGCAGCGTCACGTGAAGCGTCTGTTTCCAGCGATTCGCTCCGTCGAGCACGGCCGCTTCGTACAGCGCCGGGTTGATGCCGGTAATCGCGGCCAGATAGACGATCGTTCCGAACCCGAATTCCTTGAGCGTGTCGGTGCCTACGAGTACGTAAGGAAACCAGTCGGCGTTGCCGAGGAAAAACACTTTCGACAAGCCCAGCCATTCCATGAACCTGTTTACGATGCCGGTCGTCGGGGAAAGCACGTCGAGCAAGATTCCGGCCATGATGACCCAGGACAGGAAGTGCGGCATGTAGATCACCGTTTGCACCGTGCGCTTGAATATCCTTTTGCCGATTTCGTTAAGAAGAAGAGCCGTGACGAGCGGCGCGAGCAATCCGGAGACGATTTTCATCGAGGAGATGGTTATCGTGTTGCGAAGCACCGTCATCGTTTCCGGCAAGCCGTATACATAGCGAAAATGCTCCAGCCCTACCCATTCCGATCCGAAGATCCCTTTCACGGGGATATAGTTCTGGAAGGCGATCACGACGCCGGCCATCGGGCCGTAGCTGAACAACAGCACGACGACGAGCCCCGGAACGAGCATCAGGTGAAGCGGCAACTCGATTTTCCAGTTTCTGCGAATCATGTTCCGAACCTCCTGCCTCAAGATGCAAAGGGGACAGAGGCTGCCCTCTATCCCCCGGCATTTTATTGTACCTGTCCGCTGGCGTTCACTTCGTCCAGAATGTCCTTGCCGCCGGATTCCATCCATTTCGCGACCCACTCGTCGAAGTAATCGACAGGCTGAGAGCCCATAATAATCGCCGTGAACGTTCTCACTTGCTCGTCCCTTAAGGAAGGGCCTTTCGCGATCATCGTCGGAGTCGGGTTGCCGGTATAGGCCGATTGGAAAATGAGGTTGTTTTTCTTGTACTGTCCCAGCACGTCGAACACGCCGCCGGGAGCCCATAATTTATAGGAAGCCCACATTCCGAGATCCCCGGCGTTATACTGCTGGACCTGGTCGTAATATTGCTTCTGTTCCTCGTTTAATTGAGACGTATTATTGGTTTGAAGCGCTTCTTGCACCGCAGAAGCGGCCTCCTGGTTTTTCTCGGCGAACGATCCGTTGATCGGCGGATACATATGCAATCCGTACGTGACGTCGCCCTTGACAACGGTATGGAATTGGATATCGAAGTTCCCGTACAGCTTATCAACGACCCGGTTCAGTAAAATAAACGGCGCTTCCGGATGCTTGGATTTCTTGCTGACGACGTAAAACTTCGATGGCAATCCGCCGGTGCTCTGCGCCATGGCCGGCTTATCGTCCGCCGAAACGATCGGGTAGATGCCCCAATCGAAGCCCGGCACGTCTTTCTTCATATTGTTGATCGGCCAAGTCGGCACCCAGAACGCGCCGTAAGCCATCCCTACTTTGCCCGATGTGACCAGTTCGCCGGATTTGACCCCGTCGATGACGCTGAATTCCGGATAGATCGCGCCGGCCTTGAACAGCTCCTGCAGCTTCCCGAGCGCCGTCTTCACTTCCGGCTGCGTATCGGCCCATACCGCTTTGCCGTCCGCGCCCTTGATGAAATTCAAGTTCGTTCCGGTGCCTTTCGTCGGATTGAACGGATAGGCGTGATAGCCGTTGAAAAAGCCTTCCAGGCCCGACCAACCGTTAAACAGGCTCATGTCCAGACTTAAGCCGTACGTATCGTTCTTGCCGTTCTTGTCCGGATCGTCCTTCGTGAACGCAAGCGCGATCTTGATCACGTCGTCCATCGTTTTCGGAGGCTCCAGGCCGAGATTTTGCAGCCAGTCCGTACGGATGTAGATGCTGTGAGCGTCGTCCCGTCCGCCGCCGTCGGCGGGAATGCCCATGATTTTGCCGTTGACCGTTGCGGCTTTCATTCGCAGCCCGCCGCCTTCTTCGATGCTTTTCTTCGTCAGATCGGAAGCGTATTTCGCGTAAACGTCCGTCAGATCGGCGATCGTGTCCGCCTGCACGAGAACTTGGAACTGCTGGGCATCGACCAGCATGAAGTCCGGCAAGTCTCCCGAAGCCATCGTAACGGCCATTTTGTTCTGGTATTGCTGGTCGCTCACTTTCCATTTGTTCGTCACTTTGATGCCAAGCGCGCTTTCGAAATCTTTCGTCCAAATGTTGGAGTCGAGCGAATCGCCCTCCTGGAACTTGACTCCGGCGTTAATCGAGCGGACGGTCGTCACTTCGATCGGCGGATCGTATTTGCCCGTCGGTCCGTCCGGCGCCGTTTCCGCCGGGCTCGAGCCAGCGCTCGGGCTTGAGCTTGCGCTCGGAGAATCGCTCGCGTTTGACGCCTTTCCGCCGTTGTCCTTGCTGCAGGCGGTAACGGCTGCCACGATCAACACCAGCGCGACGAGCGCCCAAACCTTTAATTTCTTTGCCGCCATCTGCTTGCCTCCCCGGAATATTGCTTGGTTTGACTTACAGCTTTCATTATGCGTGCCGCGGAAATGGACGAAAATAAGAAAGATATAGCTTTCCTTATCCTTTCATATCCTCTTGTCAAAGCTTCTTGTACGAATCCCGGAACTCTTGCGGCGTCAGATGGGTCGTCTTCTTGAAGAAACGGGTAAAATAAGACGCCG
Source organism: Cohnella sp. (assembly GCF_041641335.1). NCBI lineage: Bacteria > Bacillati > Bacillota > Bacilli > Caryophanales > Paenibacillaceae > Cohnella > Cohnella sp. The sequence continues at coordinate 31,018 of NZ_JBEPYQ010000060.1, forward strand.
ACTCGTAACCGACGCGCATGCCGACTTCATGGATTTTGAGCGGCGTCTCGCCTAACAGCCGCTTCGCCTTCTCCACCCGCGTCTTCGTAATATAGTCGCTGATGCTGTGACCGGTTTTCTGTTTGTATAACCGGGATAAATAAAACGGAGTCAAATAGACGTGGTCGGACAACCGGTTGAGCGACAGATCTCCTTCCAGGTTCTCTTCCACGTACGCCTGAATCCGGTCTACCACTTCGCTCGTTTCCTGTTCGTTTCCTTCCGCCATATGCTCGAACAGCTGCTCCGCAACGCCGCGGAAAAACGTGACCGCTTCCCGCCACGAGGCGTGCTCGTGAATGGCGAACAGCTTGCCGATGTCCATCGTGCCGGACAGCTCCGCGAATACTTCCAATCGGTTCATATGAGAGATGAAAATCGCGGCCATTTCGTAGAAAGCTTCGAGGGGCGCTCCCGCATGAAAGGAAGGCGGATCCCCGATCGCGTCCATGATCTCGTCGAACAACGCGACGAACCTCTCTCTTTCCTTCTGCATCAAATAGCGGTCAAGCAGCCGGATCCGTTTGATTTTCCCGCGCATCCGCTCTTCGTCCCCCGCAACCGACCGTTCGTCGGAGAGCAGCGTTTGGTTGCCCAAGCCGAGGCCTCGTCCGAAAAGCCGGGTCAGCCGATCGTATTTCGCAGGGAGAGATTCCCAATCGTACGGTTCGCTCGAGACGACGAACGAGCATACGAGCTTCAAGTATTGCTGGCAAGCCATTTGCACCGATTCGAGCATTCCGAGCATGTAGGCGTGCAGATCGGCGTCCTCTTCCCGCATCGGATCGGAATCCGCCGGACCGAATTTGCCCTCCTTCGGCTGCATCAGCCACACGAGCCGATTCCATTCCGCGCTGAAATGCACGAGCTTGAAATCGCGGGAAAAAAACTCCTCGAAAATGTTGTTGATCGAATAGGTGAACAACGGTTTGTCGCCGCCCGCCGAGTCCTCCCTCCAGCGGTCGATTCGCCCAACGCAGACGACGACGGAGCGATCCGCTTCCAACTGGATATCCAGTTCGGCGAATTGCGATTCCCGCGACTTGACGGAGGAAACATCGCCGAGCAGCAGTCCGGTCAAATAGTCCTTGCGCAGCGTCGGCAGCGCCAATCTCAGCTGCGTGCGGGCGCTCGCGATCAGATTCTCGTAAGTCACTTCTTCCGAGATGTCGCCAACCGCTTTCGAGACCGCCGCGACGATCGGATCGTCCCCTTCCGTCTTCAGCACGTAGTCGATCGCTCCGGCGCGGATGGACGACTGGATATAATCGAATTCGTTATAGCCGGTCAGGAAAATCGACTTGCACCTCGGCCACAGCCTGGACACCTCGCGCTGCAGCTCGATTCCGTTCATCTCCGGCATCTCGATGTCCGTGAGCAGAATGTCCATTCTGAGCTTGCGGGCAATCGTCAGCGCCTCCTTGGCGTCGAACGCTTGATACACCTCCAGCGGATACTCGGGTTGCTGGAACAGCTCGCTAAGCCCCTCAACGATAATCGGTTCGTCATCGACGATGAGAAGACGGTACATGGCGCTTCCTCCTTGTTGATTCAGAAAGTATAAAATTCGCTATCCTTTTCTAGTGTGCGTAAGTTATCCGTTCGTTGCGCAGGGCAGTTTGAGCGTAACTTTCAGTCCGCCCATTTCGCCCCTGGCGACGGAAACGCCGCAATCGGCCCCGAAGCGAATTTGCAGGCGGCGGTGCACGTTCAGCATCCCGGTATACTCCATATCTTTGCCGCTATTGGCTATATCCGCTTCCAACCGTTGAAGATCGCCGTCCGTCAGCTTCTCGCCGTTGTCTTCGACGGACATGAGCAAATTCTCAGCCTGTCTTTCCATCTCGATGACGATCCGTCCGTCTTTCCTCTTGGCCTCGAGGCCGTACTGGTACGCATTTTCAAGGAAAGGTTGGAGAATAAGCCTTGGCACGAGCATTTGTTTGCAGCCTTCGGGCAGCTCGCCGAATTCGACATCAATGCGGCTCTTAGCGAAACGAATGTTTTGAATTTCCACGTACGTCCGCGAATGCTTGATTTCCGCTTCGAGCGGAACGTCCTCCGCCGCGTTGCGGGTAATGTACTGGAAATACTCCCCGAGATGTTGGCTGAACCGGACGACGCTGTCATTATCGTTCATCTTGGCCAAGCGATATAAAATAAAATAGGTGTTGTACAGAAAATGCGGATTGATCTGCGACTGCAGCTGCTTAAGCTCCGAGCTCTGGGCGCGGATTTTCTGTTCGTACACCTCGTGAATAAGCACCTTTAATTTATCCATCATCATATTGAATCTCTGAAACAAGTACATGAATTCGTCGTTCGACTTCGGCAGCGCCATCGGCTCCATCAGCCCCGCTTCGACTTTGCGGAAGCCGGAGATCATCTTGTATAGCGGCTTGCGGATAAGCCGGTACAACCAGTAGGAATAAGCGACGATAATCGCCAAAGAGATAAAAGAGAGCGCCCACAGAAGTCCGCGATATCTCTCGAGCGGACCGAGCATTTGCTCCGGCGGCACGTATGCGAGCAAATAATAACCGAACGTTGAAGAAATTTTGTAGGCGGCCAATTGACTGCTCCCTCCCGCCGAGATTTGTTCGATACCTTCCCACGTTTGCCGCCCGGCTCGTTCTTTCAGAAACTGTTCCAACTCCAGAGCGAGCTCGCCGTTTCCCTCGCCGTTTAATGTCCAATTCGCATCCGTATGAATCAGCATCGCGCCGGAGTTCTCATAGTCGGTAATCGTAAGCAGCGATTGCTTGAGCGCTTCCAATTTCAATTCAATCGACAGCACGAACGTCTCCTGCATGCCGGGAAGATCCGAGCCCGGGTACGCAACCGCAAGAAACAAGCGTTCTTTCCAGTAAAAGAGTCCGGCTCCCTTGCGCTTATAGACCGAAGCTACCGCCTCGTACTCTTCGTCGAGCGTATCGCTGATCGACTTCTCGCTGGACAGCGTCCGCTTCAACGTTAAAATATGAGCGCTCACGCTCTTGACGTACAGGCTGGAGCCTTTGATCACTTCCAGCTTGTCCTGGATGCGCAGCACCGTTTCCGACCATTCCCCCAGAGACATCGTGTTGCTGACGAAAGCGAGATGCTGCACGTCCTTGTCGACGACGTACCTCTGGAGAAGGCTCATCATCCGTTCGTTCTCTACTTCCAACGCGTTCAAATAAAAATCGACCCTGGATTTGAGAGAATTCGAAAGCTCTTCGCGGATGCTCGATTCCCCCAGCATGTTCATCTCCAATCCGATGCCGTACATCGGCGCGATAACTAACAGGAACGCAAGGATCAGCTTCGGAAAAATCGTCAGTTTCCACGTTCTCGGCCTCTGCAATCTCAAGTTATCGCCCCTTTTGAGGTAGTTCTTTGCAACCTATGTATATCTTAGAATACAAGCGCTTTCACAACAATAGACCGTTTGATAGAGCCGCTCTTCGCGCCGCCTGTCCGTCAGGCGTTAACGTGCCACAAGCCGCCCCCGCCCACGGCACACAAGGGCGAGGACGGCTTATGCTTTTTTAAGACGTTACTGAATATCGTCGACCAGGACGAAAATCGGCCTTTCGCTTACGTTAACGGTCACTTTGCCGCCGGAGACGGTCAGAGCGGACGGAACGCCGTCCGTATCTCCATTCTGCATCGTAACCAATGTCGCCGAAGAAGGAGTCCCCGTCAGAGACAATTGATAATCGTTGACGGTCGTATTGTTGCTCGTCGGGCTCCAGATGACGTAACCGCCGTTGGTACTCGTAGCGTTCTTGAATTTGTAAATTTTGACGTTGGCGTTGCCCGAAGCTTGCTCGCCCGAATACCGCATGCCCGTCAGCCGGTTTTTCAGCGTATAGACGTAATACCACGAGATTTTCGGCACGCCTCCCGTATTCTGACTGCTGATCAGGCCGCTGTTGTCGTACTTCGTCGAGCTGTTCGGATTGACGTCGCGCAGCATGTACATGGCCGCTTTATCGACCCCCGCGGCCGCCGCGGCCAGATAGGAGCGGACAAGCCATTGCGCCTGCACTTCGAATTGCGAGGTCGATCCGATCGCGGGCGCCCGTTGAACGGAAGTCGGATGCGTGTCGAAACCAAACTCGGTTATCCACATTTCTTTGTCCGGCATATACCGGTTCCGGTAATCGACGAACGTCTCCAGTCGTTCCTTGAACTGGCTTGCTTCCGGGCTGATCCCTACCGTCTCCGGCGATCCGTTCACGCTGTCGTTGCTGTAGATGTGGATGTTAAGAACGTCGAACGGCAAGCTGCCGCCGCGGTTCCAATCCGCCCAGAACTTGAGCGCGCGGATATACTCCAGATCGGGTTTGGCAAGTCCGCCCATGACGAGCTTGGCGTTCGGATCGGCGTTTTTCACCCCGAACGTGTTCCCCATCGTGCCCATATGGCCATCGTAATCCGCGCTCGCCATCGCGGCGTATTCGTAAGGGTTGAAGTAGGAGGCTCTGCCGCTCCACCAGGCGTCCTGCTCGTTCCAGTTCTCGAAATATTCCAGCGTATTAAGCCCCGTGCTCCTCGGCTGCCCCGCCGCCAGCTTCAGCTTGTTGTCCGCGACGGCCGTGCTGCCGTAGCGCGCCGCGAATTGGAACATATGATCGGCATGCTCGGCATAGGAGGATGGCGACAGCGCGCTTTCCCCGCTTGAAATCGGTTTGTGCCCGAAGCCGTTCGACAGCCAATCGACGCTGCCTTGAATAGCGGGCGAAACCGTGAGTCCAGCCGCTTTCAGATTTTGATAGTAGGCGTCGAAATTCCAACTGCCGCCTCCGGCGTAGCTCGGATTGAATTTGTTGGCATTGTTCGGGTACCCCGGATAAACGGTCGAATGGTTCGCGAAATCCCACGCGTCTCCTTCGTCCCAGAACCAGTTATGGTATTCCCGGACGAACCCGGCCGCCTGCATTTTATCCTGCGGATCGTCGATAAAGGCGTTGATCCCAATCAATTGATCCATCGTCGGAAGCTGCGGAGAAATCGGCGACGGCGGCGTAACCGGCGTGCCTTGAAGCGTGCCGTATAGCACGATCTCGTGCATCTGGCGGCAGCAGCCGGGGAAAGTCACCTGCACGTACCGCGTCGTAATGTTAACCGAATGTCCGCTCCACTTGTTATGCTGGGACAGGTTATCCGTAAACAGCGGCGTCCAGTTGAACGGAGTTCCTGCCGCAACGTGGAAATCTCCGCCGCCCGCCCCGTCGTACAAGTAAACGTCCGTTAACTGATAGTCGGCCCCAAGGTCGATGACGGCGCTGGCCGGAAAATAGATCGAATTGGAGCCCGGATCCCAGCCGTTGACGGGGGAGCCTCCCGAGCCCGCTTTCGGGTCGCCGGACAGCGCCTGTTCGTCGACGAGGCGCGTCGCGTCGCCGCTGGTCGACTCGTTGAGGATCATGGAAGCCGTCAGCGTAATTTTCGTGCTCGACGGCGCGGCCGTCGTCGCCTTGCTGACGACGTTGGAGAGATCGGATACGTTCGCCGCTGCGTCGGATGTTTTCATCGCGAAGTGATACGTCGTGCTTGGCGACAATCCGGTCACCGTCATCGATTGGCTCGTTCCGGCGGCGGTCGGGGCCGGTTCGCCGCTTACCTGCGTGGCGCTTGCCCAGTTGGCCGGCGTAATGGCGCTTGTGCTGTAGCGAACATCATAGGAAGCGGCAGTTCCGATATTGCCATCGTCGCCCGGAGCCGTCCACGTCAGCGTAACCGAATTGGATGTGGAAGTCGGCGCCGCCAAGTTGGTGATCGCTGCAGGCGCAGTCGTATCTCCTCCGCCGGGGCCTGCGGGCGTTCCGTAGAGAACGATCTCCGTCATGTTGACGTTTGGCGCGGACAGAGTGACGCGCACGTACCGGGTCGTCACGCTTACCGGATGCGCGTTCCACGTCATCCACCCGGTGAGCGGGTCGGTGAACAGCGTCGTCCAGCTGCCGGGACTGCCCGCGGAGATCGTAATGTTGGCGACATCGTAAGTGTCCCGCAAATAGATGCTGGAGAGGTTGTAGTTCTGACCGAGATCGATGTAAGCGTGAACCGGATACAGCGACGTGTTCCAACCGGCCTGCCAGCTCGTCGCGGGAGCGCCTCCGCTGCCGTTCGCCGGGTCCCCGGCAAGCGTCTGCTCGTCCACGAGCAGCGTAGCGTCGCCCAAGCCCGATTCGTTCGTGATCATCGACGGCGTCAGGACGATTTTCGTTTCCGCCGCGTAAGCTTTGCCGCCGTTCGTCAGCAACAGCATGCCGAAACTGGTGACGAAGCTAAGGCACATAACCATTACGAACGAGACTGCCCTTCTCATATCAAGTCCCTCCTTCGGTTATTGGAATACAGTTCAAATGTATAACGCTTTCCTAAAACGGGATATTGTAATTTAATAGCTTTTATTGACTTTTCATATCTTCGTTCGATTACAACGATTTAGACAAAAAAAGCCGCGACTTAAGTCGCGACTTGCATTATCCCCCGGAAACTATGAAATTCGATAGGTCTTTCGTTTCGTTTTCTTCGGTTTCGATGCCTTATGGGTGCTTCTAAGGGAGACCTCTCCGCGAACCTCCTTGTTTTCGTCAGAGCCGCCGTTTGCTGTATCTTCAGAGGATAATTGAGTGACATTACCAATTATGATTGTTCCGTCGTTGTGTACGACTATTATCCGCCCGATATAACAAGACATGAACGATCAGCTTCCTTTACTTGATTTTCTGGTACATGCACTATTGTATGAGCAATTGCCGGCCGCTGCATTGGCTTTTCCAAGAGGAACAATAGCCCCTTTACCGCTTAAAATGCAGTATCGTGCAATTCTGTATGATTTTCCTTGTTAGAGGAGATAATGGACACTACGCGGAGGAGGACTAAAAGCATGCGGATTTTCTCTAAATACTCAAGAATTAACAAAAATCGCCATGATGCTATCCCCGATAATCCGGAACAATCGATCTCCCATTCTCCCGTACAACCCTCGTTAACAAAAAACATTGCCATTTTAGAATCGCTTTTTAGCGATACCTCCGATTTGACCGTGCGATTTCTGGAAATAAAAAATCTCAGCAGGCAAGCAGCGTTAGTGTATCTGGAGGGATTATCGGATAAAGATATGATAAACAACCATATCTTGCGTCCCCTTATCCAGATTTCCGATGAAGCATCAGCAGAAATTCCCGTCAGCATCGGTCAAGTCCGAAAAGAAAACAACTGGGGACGACTTGAGGAAGCCATTCTGGAAGGCAGAAGCGTATTGTTGATCGATCAACGAGAGGAAGCGTATATTTTGGGTACGCAAGGATGGCCGCAACGAGCGGTCAGCACTCCTCATGTAGAACATTCTATAAAGGGAGCCCAACAGGCGTTAGTTGAAACCAGTATCCAAAATATTGCTTTAATCCGAAGATACATTCAAAACCGAGAACTAAAAAATAAGATCGTCCAGGTAGGTACAAGATCAAAAACGAAAATTTCCATTCTCTATTTAGAGGATTTGGCTAACCCTGATCTACTGGAAACCTTACTTGGACGTATTCAAAAAATCAATGTCGATGGGATTCTAAACTCTGGTGAATTAGCAGAATGGATTGAAGATAACCCTCATTCCCCTTTTCCGCAATTTTTGATTACCGAACGTCCGGACATTGCGGCCGCCCATATTCTGCAGAGCCGCTTCGTTATTGTGGTTGACGGTTCACCTAACGTTATAATCGCTCCTGCATCGTTTACGATGTTCTTCAGCAGTATGGATGACTATGGCTCGAATTGGGTCGTAGAGTCCTTCATTCGATTGCAAAGATATTTTGGATTTTTTATTGCCTTGCTTCTACCCGCTTTCTATATTGCAGTTATATCCTTTAATTATGAAATAATACCACTCAAACTTCTTTTGTCGGTTGGCGAATCCAGAGGAAGGGTTCCGTTCCCCTCCCTAATCGAGGCATTAATTATGGAGTTTGCCATTGAAATGATGAGAGAAGCCGGAATACGCCTTCCATCGCCAATTGGTCAAACCATTGGGGTTGTTGGAGGAATTATTATCGGACAAGCAGCGGTTCAGGCGGGCATCGTAAGTAATATCATGGTCATCATCGTTGCATTGACAGCCATTGCCTCCTTTATTCTCCCGAGTTATGAGATGGCATCCGGAATCCGCTTGGTTCGTTTTCCGATGATGTTGTTAGCTTCGCAGTTTGGTGTTTTTGGAATTATGATTGGCCTTCTGATTCTGATCGCCCATTTTATTTCCCTTGAATCCCTCGGTACGCCTTTCGGCAGTCCCGTCGCTCCCATACATTTTGCTGATTTAAAGGACTCGTTTATTCGCTTTCCCATGTGGAAGATCATGAAAATCCCTACAAATACCCGCGCGCTTCAAAGCGATAGAAGAAAACATAAGGATGACACCAAATGAATGTAACGACCAAGCATTCGATTACTACGCTACAGTTCACACTTTTAATCCACGGAACGCAACTTGGTGTGGGCATGTTGCAAATTCCGAGAATTTTAGCCGAGCAGGCAGGGACAGATGCTTGGCTCTCCATAATAATGAATTGGATCGTTTCGACTGCCATCGGATTGTTAATTATCCAGATTATGAAAATCAATCCGGATCGTACGATGCCCGACTTATTCAAACACTATTTCGGGAAAATTTTCGGAGCCCTTTTAACGCTTGTTTTTATTGTATTTTTCACCCTAACGGCTGTTGTCGAAATATTAAGAGGGATGCTTTTTGTAAAGGTATGGCTTCTGCCTGAGACGCCGGACTACATCATTCTAATAACCTTTGTAATCCCGGGCTATATGATCATTCGCAAGGGTATACAGGTTTTAGGGAGGTATGCTGAGATGATGTTCTTTTGTAGCCTGTGGATTCCAATACTCTACCTTCTTCCTTTAAGAGATGGTTCATGGCTTAACTTATTGCCGATCCCTAAAGACGGATTCCTCCCCATTATCCATGCGGCTATTAAAAATTCCTATTCGTTCTTTGGTTCTGAAATCGCCTTTCTGCTTTACCCCATGCTGATAAGAAAGGAAAATGCTTCAACGGCCATGATTGTGGGAAATTCATTGACTATGCTGGCTTACTTATTGGCGACCCTTGTTTGTTTCATTTATTTTGGGCCCGATGCGATCATGAAATACAATGAGCCGTCTGTTAGCGTGTTAAAAACCATTGAATTCCGCTTTATCGAACGGTTGGAGATTCTTTTGTTTACGGCTTATCTATTTACGGTGTTTAAGACGTGGATGAGCTTTATTTGGGCAGCTTCCTACAGTGTAGGTAAGGTAATTGGAAAAGCTTTTATGTACCGATTCCTACAAATTTCTCTGTTCTTCGTCGTTCTATATTCCGTCGTTTATTCCCACTCGTTTTATGAAAACGATTTGATGCAGCTATGGCTTGGGAGAGCAAGCATATTCCTTTCCTATGCATTCCCGTTGTTCTTGTATCTTTATACTCGGATTATTATTCGAATAAGGAAGTATCGCTAAAATGAAAGTTCTTGAGAAAATTCTCCTAACGTTAGTATTCATCGTTCTTCTCCCAGGGTGCGATCGTGCGGTGAACCTCGAAGATCTATCCATTACATTAGTTATAGGCATGGATTTGGACGATGAGAGCAATATTACAACCTACGTTGTTTATAATGCTACATAGAATCTAGACAGTAAAAAAGGAGTTTCTTAGTTGTATGGCGAGCATCAGAAGGAAGTTTACGCCGGAAGAAAAAGCGCGCATCGTACTGGAAATTCTGAAGGAAGAAAAGTCGGTATCGCAGCTGGCATCGGAGCATGGAATCCACACCAATGTGCTCAATCGCTGGAAAACGGAAGCCGTTCAGAACCTCGCACAGCTGTTTGTGGATGATCGCAAAGGGATCTCGAAAATGAAAAATGACTACGAACAGCAGATCACAGACCTCTACGCCGAGATTGGCAAGCTGACCAGTCAATTGTCGTGGCTCAAAAAAAAATCTGGTCAATGACCTTTCTCGCGACGAACGCCTCGCGCTGCTGGAATGGAATTGTCCCGACCACGCGATCAGTGTCCAGGCCGATCTGCTGGGCTTGAATCGCTCCAGCCTGTACTACAAGCCGGTCCCTCCCTCCCCGGAGGAAATTCACCTCAAGCACCGGATTGACGAACTCTACACCCAGCATACCTTTCTGGGCTACCGGAAAATCGCTGCCATCATGAACCGGGAAGGAGATGGGATTCACCAGAATACCGTACGTGCCTACATGCGAGAGATGGGGCTCATGGCCATCTATCCCGGACCGAACCTGAGCAAGCGCGATTTGCAGCACCGGATCTATCCCTATCTGCTCCGGAAGCTGGCGATCACGCGTCCCGATCAGGTGTGGTCTGTGGACATCACGTATATCCGGATGAAGCACGGCTGGATGTACCTGTACGCCATCATGGACTGGTATTCCCGCTTTATCGTCGACTGGCAGCTGGATCAGAGCCTGGAGATCGCCTTCGTCCTGGAGACGACGACACGGGCGCTGGCGCGGCGTAAGCCCAACATTCTCAATAGCGATCAGGGCAGCCATTTCACCAGTCCGCAGTTTATTGATCTACTGAAGGCAAACGACGTGCGGATCAGCATGGACGGCAAAGGCCGCGCCACGGACAACATCGTCATTGAGCGCTTCTGGCGCAGTCTGAAGTACAACGAGGTCTACATCAACGACTACAGAAGTCCGCGCGAGACCCGGCAAGGTGTAGAACGTTACATCCATCTGCACAACCATTATCTGCCGCATCAATCGCTGGACAATCATACGCCGGCCGCTGTGTACAACCGGGAAGTTATGCTGTTATCCACAAGCGAATAACAAAGGAGAAAACCATTTCTCCCGCGCCTTCGCTTGGGCTACGCCCTCCCGCTGAGAACATCTTCAGGACTGGAAGTCCGTTTCATAATTTCCAGTTCGGGAAGAGCAATTTCCGCCCCTCCGGGGCAAAAACATCAAATCTTGTGAATCCTTCCACACCTTAAAAATCTAAAAAAACTGTCTTGACATCTTGTAGCACCATAGTTGCTCCTGTATTCAGCAGTAACGTCAAAGGAAG
>NZ_JBEPYQ010000061.1:0-42121 GCF_041641335.1 Cohnella sp.
GATAACGCGTCATTTCTACAATAAAGGAGCTTTTATGTGTTTGACTACGAAAAAGCAATCATAATATTCCTAATATAGGTAATTATGGCGAGTAATTTTTCATGTTAGGTTTGATGCATGAGTAGTGACTTTTTTGGCCTTAGCCTCTCAGCTTGGGTAGCGTGGAGGCACTTTTTTGGCCTTAGCCCCACATTCTCGGTCCCGTCTCAAAGCTCAACCTATTCGCCAGGACCGGGGGCGACAAATTTGGACCTTCACATGACAACATTGGCCGCCGCCCTCCCTCCCCTTGCGGCCAAAAGCAAAGAGGCTGTCCATAAGTGAGGGTGTACAAGATGATCGATGAAGCGAAAAGGAGCTGTCCCATAAGTCCGGCTACAAGTATTATCGAGATAGAATAGGAGTGTAGATCTCCCGAAGAGCGAAGCGCCTGCCTCATACGGTCATGAAACTACCCTGTCACGGGTTAATCGATTCCTGAGTTCATGGCGGCGCTTCGGGGTCCCCGGAAAGTAATCGGAATAAGCTGCGAAGCTTCTCGTCACTTTCTGGGGTACATTGTAGCGAAGGGAGATATATACCCCGTTCTTGTTCATCGATAATACCAATTGTTGCCCACTGACCTTTTGTGGGACTGCCCCGTACAACGCTCATCCATCGATCATCGTTCAGTACGCCTCTTTGTACTTATGGGACAGCCTCTTCTCCAAACCAGATTGCACGTCCGTTACTTATAGATCGTAAAGATCAGATCCCGATTGCCGCCGCTCTCCGTCGACCAAGTGACGCCGCCGTCCGTCGACAGCCGCTCGAACCCTCCCGCGTACGGATTGCTGTCGCTGTAGGCGAACCCGTACTTGTTGTTCGTCGAGGCGTCGTCGATCGTCTGCGGGGAACGCAGCACGATTCCGTACTTCTTCGTCGTATCCAGTCCGGTCAGCCGCGGGTAGATCGAGTACGGCGTCGCCGATCCCGGAATGTTGTAAGGATGCAGCGAAGCGCTGAACAGCTTCTGCACCGGATTGTCGCTGCCGTCCAGCAGCACGATATCGAGGTACAGATTATCCTCCGGAATTTTGTTCACATAGCTCTCGTACAGATAGAGATCCAGCTTCGGCAAGCTCGATTGCGTTATCGTAAACGTCTGCAGCCGCTGGATGCCGGCGCGAATGTCCGGATAGACGGAATAGGAAACTCCGCTGACATCCTGATCGATCACATATCCGGTGTTGCCGGAGACCTTGTAGACCTCGATCTCGTTAATCGAAGGAATGAATCTCGCTTTGTCGACGTACAGCCGGACTTTGGAGGCGCTCACGGTCGGAAAATCGAATATTCTGCGGTCGCCGATCGTGAAGCCTTTCGTCAAGTCGACGTAGCTCGATCCGTTCCAGTATTGCAGCGTATAGGTGTCGATCTGGAAGTTCTGGCTGCCATACGCGTACTCGTACACGACGACGCGGTTGACGCTTTCGGTCGTTCCTAAGTCGATCTCAATCCATTGGTTGCCCGTCGTCGCGTTCTCGGCGCTCCATCTCGTGGCCTGGCTGCCGTCCGTCACTTTGGACGCTTCGTATCCCGCTTGCGCGGACCAGGTGGACGAGGCGCTGGCTGTTTTGCCTGAGGCCAGATTAACGGCCGGAGACGGCCAAGCGCTGCTCTGCGTCGAGATACGGACGATGATCGACTCGCCCGGCTTCAACGTTTTCGCGTAGCTGCCCGAGTGCGTGCCCAGGTTCGTGCGGCTGTACAGTTCCGTCAGCGTGTACGTCGCGCTCGGGTTCAGCCCGAGATCGCCAAAGCTGACCGTGAGCGGCAGCGGATTGTTCATGTCCCAGTTGGACAGACCGACGTAGCGGTCTCCATTGTCCGCGGTCTGATAGATGACGGCCGGCGAATGCTCCAGCTTGTGGTAGAAATTCGTCATCGAGACCGGACGCGCCGCTTTCCCGGCTTTGACCAGATCGAGCAAGTCGGAGTTAAGCAGCGTCTTCATGCGATCTTCGGAAATGAACGGAACGTTATCGCCGATGAGCAGATGGCCTCCTCCCATGATGATCGCGGTCGCCAGCAGCGTGCCCTCGTTCAGCGTCATTTTGTTGAAGCCGTCGATGACGTTTTCCGGGAACAGCATGTCGGGATCGTTATAGGCGTACAACGTGCCGTTGGTCCACCAGGACGCCGCCGTGTTCAGCGCCTGACGCTCGATGCCCGGATACGACTCCAGCCCGATCGTCGTGTCTACCCCTGTTCTGCGCCCGTGGGCGTATCCGGAAGGCAGAAGCGGAGCAATCGATTCGTTGATGTAGATTTCCTGGGGCGCGGCCAGCAGCGTATCCCGCATAATCTCCATGCCGATCCGGTAAGCTTGCATGCCGTTCTTCGTCGAATCGTAGAAGCTTCCCTCATACATGCCCAGATCGATGAAATCCAGCTTGACGTAATCGAATCCCGGCTCGACGTGTTGTGTCTGCATGATCCATTCTACATAAGCCTGGCCTCCGGGATGCGTGGCGTCGACGATATACGTGTCGATGTACGACCGGATCGGATCGCCGTTGCCGTCTTTGAGCGCGATGTCGCCGAACGTGTACGACGTTCCCGGCACGGTGTCCGTCAGCTCGTCGAAAATCGCGAACGGAGCCGAATACGTACCGGCCTTCATCCCCTTGCCGTGGACGTAATCCGCGAAGTCCTCCATGTTCTCCAGAGGTGTCTTGCCCGGGACGCCCTTATAGCAGCAGTCCAAGTTCATGTAGTTGTAGCCGAGAGATTTCAGATGGTCGTAGAAATAATCCGTGAGCGGCAGCATCGCGTCCGCCGTGCCGTACGTGTAATAGGCATACCACGTGTTGAAGCCGATCGGGACATCGTCGTTCCACTCCAGCTTCGGCTCTCCGACCGCGTACGCCTCTCCGAACGTCTCCAGACCGTCGCGATAATCGGAGAAATAACCGAGGAAAAACTTGTCGCTCGACACCGACGTTCCGCTCATTTTCCCGCCGGCGTTGTAGATCGAGAATCCGGTGAGCGGCCCGTTGGCCGAGCTGGCCTGAGCGAGATGCTGCATGCTCTTCCACTTCTGGGTCGTAGCCGCCCCGGCGACAACGCCCTTCTTGCTCGCATCGTCGAACATGGCTGCCACCCAGTAGCTTCTGCCGCTAAAAGGCGACCACGACTCGGGCTGCCCGTAAGGCCTGTCGTCCCCGTTCTGGCTATAGCCGAAATCGTGGACGGGAGCGACGCCGAAATCATAATTGTTCGTATACGGCGTCGTATAGATGCGTTTGTCCGTGCCGGGGCCGATGTCCAGATGGTTCGCCGCGATCGGCTCCAGGAAGTCGATCGTAAGCGGCGACGCGCTGCTGACCGTCATGTCCGCGATGACGTAAGACCGATCCTCATACATGGCGATTCGCAGCGTTAGGGTCGGACCGGAAGCGAGCGCGTTCGTAATCGTCAGCAATTGCCCGTTCGAGCCGTAACCGTCCGTTCCGATCGACGCCCAGCTTGCCGTGCGAACGGCCGAGTCGGTCGACTTGTACCGCGTCGCGCTGCCGTGAAGCGCATAATCGGAATAGAAATCCTGAATCAGAGTCGTGGCGCCCGCCGCGAACGTCCCCTTGCCCGTCGACAAATCGTAAGTGACGGTAATGTCGCCGTTGGAAGCGGTTACAACATTGCCGATCTGCGAGACCGACACCGCGGCCGCGAATGCCGGGCGCACTCCCGAAGGCAGCAGCGCCGTCAGCATCAGCGAGAAGAGCATTAAAGCTTTAATGCCCCATTTTCTCATTAAAAATCCCTCCCGTAGGGTGATGATGAACAGGATTTTCCCGCTCTCGCCACCCATTTTACGACAGGGAATTATTCTTAAAAATCCAATATTTTGTGCAAATGATGTCCGCTTTTTTGCTGCCGTTCGCCCTGGACGGCTCGTCAGCCTTTTACCGCTCCGGCGGCGATGCCTTTCACGATGAACCGCTGCATGAACAGGAAGAACACGATGATCGGAATCAGCCCCATGACTGCATAAGCGAAGGCCAGGTTCAGATCGCTGCTGTACTGTCCGAAGAAGAAGTATTGCTGCAGAGGAATCGTTCGGTACGCCTTCTCTTGCAAGTACAGAAGCGGCAGCAGGAAGTCGTTCCATATATACAGCGCGTTCAGCACGAGCACCGTCGCCGTTACCGGCTTAAGCAAAGGCATGATGATCCGGATGAAAATGCCGGGCGTGGAGCAGCCATCGATCCGTGCCGCCTCCTCGATCTCCCGCGAGACGCCGCGGACGAAGCCGGTGAAAAACAGCACGCCCGACTGCACGCCGAAGCCGCCGTAGATGACCACGATGCCCCAGTAGTTGTTCAGCAGGTCGAACGTCTTGCCGAGTTGGTACAGAGGCAGCATCGTCACCTGGAACGGGACCATCATGCCCGACAGGAAGAGCATGAAGAAGAAGGTGTATATCGGCTTGTTGCCCCTTGCGATCGCATAGCCGCTCAGAGCGGACACGACGAGAATAATCGACACCGAAAGGCTGGTCACGATGACGCTGTTCAGGAACGCGGTCGGATAATCCGACGTCTCCCAGGCGTGCGAGAAGTTGGACAGATTCAGGCTCGGGGGCAGCGCGTAAAACGAATCGAACGTCTGCTTGGCCGTCTTTAACGCCATTAACAAAGCTACATACAGCGGAAACAGGAACACGACGGCGGCGACCGATACGACGGCCAGCACAAGAGCGCGCGTGATTTTCATTACACCTCCACCTCCCGCTTCCTGAAGATCGACACTTGCACGACGGTCACGACGACGAGAATGACGAAGAAGATCATCGACAGCGCCATTCCGTAACCGGCTTTAAACGAAGAGAACGCGTTCTTGTAGATGAACGTCGAGATGACCTCGGTCGCAAAGCCCGGTCCCCCGTTCGTCGTCACGTACACCAGATCGAACACCTTGAGCGAGCCCGTCAGCACGAGCAGCATGTTGATCGTCACCGACGGTCCGAGCAGAGGCAGCGTCACGCTGCGGAAGACGCGAAAAGGTCCGGCTCCGTCGATGCGCGCGCTCTCCGTCAGTTCGACCGGAATGTTCTGCAAGCCGGCAATATAGATGATCATGGGCGTGCCGACACCCTGCCAGACCGCGATGATAATCAGGCCGATCAACGCCTGGTCGGGATTGCCGAGCGGGCTGGTCACGTCGAGTCCGAAGGAAGAGAGCAGCTTGGGGAAGCCCTGGCTGTAATTGTAGCTCCAGATAAAACCCGCGAGCACGACCGAGATGACGCCGGGCAAGAAAAAGACGGTGCGGAACAGATTGCGCATCGGCAAGTAGCTGTCCAGCAGGAGCGCCAATAAAATGGCGACGACATTGACGAGAATCGTAAGAATAATCGCGTATTTGAACGTATTTCCAAGAACCGTCCACAGGTCGGCGTCTTGGAAAGCATTTACGTAATTGTCCAAGCCGATATAAGTCAGCTTACGGGATACGCCGTCCCAGTTCGTGAACGAATAGCGCACACCCGCGACGAATGGCGCGATGACGGCGAATGCGAACAGCAGCACGCCCGGAACCAGGAACAGGATGTACCACATCTCGCGCCGGATCGTTCGTCCTAAGTTTTTCATCGGTTCCTCTCCCCTCTCCGGCAGGAAGAGGCCATTCCCATAGGCAACACATAAGATCATCGAGGAGGGAACGGGGTATGTATCTCCTTCCGCTACTTATACGATCATGAAATCGGAATGGTAAACCTGTAACAGGGTAATTTCATGACCGTATGAGGCAGGCGCATCGCTCTACAGAAGATACATACCCCTATTCTATTTCGATGATCCGGTCGCCTGATATATGGGACGGCCCCTTCGCGTCTTCAAGCCTCGAATTACTTGTGGTTTTTGGCTACCCAATCGTCGAGATCCTTGATGATGTCTTCCGGCGTCGCCTTGTTGAAGAATACTTTCTGCACATACTGGGTGAACTGCGTGTTCCAATCGATCGTCGTCGTGATGAACACTTGCGAGTTGTACAGATGGCCGTTATCGAAATACGGTTGAAGCTCCGTGACCGCCGGAGCGATGTCCGCCGACGCGCCTTTGACGTAGCTCAGCGTGTTTGTGTTCTCGACCCATGCGTCTCCGCCGGCCTTGCTCGCCATGAAGGCAAGGAACTTGAACGCCGCTTCCTTGTTCTCGGAATTGCTGTTGAC
The DNA here is from genome assembly GCF_041641335.1 of Cohnella sp. NCBI lineage: Bacteria > Bacillati > Bacillota > Bacilli > Caryophanales > Paenibacillaceae > Cohnella > Cohnella sp. Next base: position 6,218 of record NZ_JBEPYQ010000061.1, read on the forward strand.
CGCCAGCGAAGCGTCCGGGTTGAACTCCAGCTTGTTCAGGCTCGGATCGTTGCTGAACGGATACGGGAAGTAACCCATGCCCGACTCGTACAGCTCCGGGTTTTTCTTCCGGATGTCGCCGAGCGGCCATGTCCCCATGTACATCATCGCCGCTTCCTCGCGGGCGAACAGGTCGACCGCTCCGTTGTAATCGACGCCGAGCTGGTCTTTGTTGCCGAACTTGAACAGGTCGAGCGCGTGCGAGATCACCGTGTGGGCCGCAGGGTTGTCCGCGAACTTCGCCTGACCGGTCTCCAGTTTGTCGAAGAAGTCCGTCTGCCCGTCGATCAGCACCGTGTTGCTCGGGAAGTCGCGGCTCAGCCACATGCCGAGCGTCCAGCCGTCCTTCCAGCCGAGCGCGAACGGCGTCTTGCCCGCTTCCTTGATCTTCTGAGCCGACTCCATGAGCGCGTCGTACGTCGTCGGAATGTCGAGACCGAGATCGGCGAAAATCTTCTTGTTGTAGAAAACGGCGATCGGTCCGGCGTTCAGCGGCATAATGTAGTTTCTGCCGTCGGTCGCCTGCTCCGCGAGCACGCCCGGATCGAAGTTCTTCATGAACTCCAGGTCCGTCAGATCCTCCAGATAGCCGCCGTCGTGATACAGCTTCGTCGTGCTGCCTGCGTTAAGCGTGAACACGTCGACGATGTCGCCGCTGGCCAGCTTCGTCTTCAGCAGCGTGCCGTAGTCGTCGTACTTGACCGGCTGCACGTCGACGGTAATGTTCGGGTTCTCCGCTTCGAATTGTTCGATGATTTTGGCGATGCCGTCGGTCACGTCGCTCTTGAAGTGCATGAAAGAGAGGGTGACCGGTTCCGACGGTTCCGCAGCCGGTGCGCTTGCCGACTCGGTCGCCGAACTGTTCGAGCCGGAAGCCGGCGGAGTCTGGGAGGCGGAGCCGCCGTCGTTCCCGCCGCCGCACGCGGACAGCAGGGCCGTCATCAGAGCGAAGCTTAGTCCGAAGCTCAGCTTCTTGTTCATATCGATTTCCCCTTTGCCTGAATATGCCGGATCGAGCGTCCTCGTCCTGATGCTCATATTACCGATCGCCCGAGGCCGCAGGAATAAAATAAATTGGGGAGGCGATGTTCAATTTTTTGACGTCGCGTCTTGCGGCGCTCCCCCGGAGGCCCCCGATTCCCGGTATTCCGAAGGCGTCTGCCCCGTAAACTTCTTGAACACCTGGCTGAAATACCTCTGATTCTCGTAGCCAACCAGCTCCGAGATGTCGTTGATCTTGCGCTCCGATCCGCACAGCAGCTCGCACGCCTTCTCCATCCGCTTGCGCGTCACGTATTCGATGAAGTTCTCGCCCGTCGCCGCCTTGAACTGCCTGCTTAAGTAGCTCGGGTCCAGATGATACCGGGTCGCGATATCGATCAGGCCGATGTCCTCGAAATAGTGCTCGTCCAGGTAGGCCGCGATGTCGCGCATCGGATGATCGGCGGAGAGCGCCGCCTTGGCGCGAATATGCGTCTCGACGGCCGCCGACAGCTGCGCGACGTAGTCGAGCAGCGCGCTCAGGCTCGTCACGCTGTCGATGCCGCGCGGATCGGACAGCAGCGGCCGGTCGGGCGCGATCGACGGCCACTCGCTTCCGGCGGCGTCGGCCAGCTTGCGCAGCTCCTTCTGCGCCCCGCCGATCGTCAGCGTCCGCGCGGCTTCGGCCTTGCGAGCGAACTCGTCCAGCAGCCGTCGGGCGGCGGGAGCTTGGCCAGCAGCGATCGCCTGCTGCAGCAGCTTGGCGTCGAAGCCTCCGAGCACTTCGGCGGAAGCGGAACCCGAGGCCGAGACGGTGTCGGAGTCAGGCGCACCTTCCGGCCCTTGCGAAGTTTGAACGGCGAACTCCGTTCCTTGCAGCGTATGGCGGCCCAGCAGGCTGCACGCTTCCTCGAATGCCTCCGGGAGCTGATCGAGCCGTTCGCGCGGCGCGCTTAATCCGACGATGGCTTGAAGCTCCAGCATGCGGCATACCGCTTCGTGGAACGGCAGCAGCAGCCGGCGGACCGCGTCGCCGCCCGCTTCCGGTTCAGGCAGCAGCAGGCAGAGCCGCGTCCTGTCGTCCGATTTGTAGACGTACAGCGAAGCGTCCCGCGTCACCTCGTCCATCATATTTTCCACGCTGTACATAAGCAGGTCGGCATTGCCGTGGAACTTCGTCTCCGCCAGCTCGCGGAACCGGCGCAGCAGGCAGACGGCGAGCCGGTAACGCCCGATCGGAGGATCGGCGAGCAGCTCCGCCGAGCGGGCGACGATATCGGCCGCGTTCGCGATGCGCCGTCCCGTCACGTTCTGCAGGAACGTCTCCATCCGCACCCTGTGCATCTCATTGGTGAGCTGCTGCCGCTGCTCGAAGCTCAGATGGCTGCGGCTCGCCTCCATCGCCTTGACCATCGCGCCCTTCAGATCCGCGAGCGATACCGGCTTGAGCACGTATTCACACGCCTGGTACGCGACGGCCGCCTTCATGTACTCGAACTGCGAGTGGCCGCTGATGACGATCACCTTAATGTGGTTGTATCGGTAATACAGCTGCTCGAGAAATTCCCGGCCGTTCATGACCGGCATGTTCATGTCCGTCACGATGATGTGCGGCTTGCGGATCGGAATGAGCGCCAGCGCTTCCGCCCCGTTGCGGGCTTCCGCGACGACTTCGACGTCGAGCCCAAGCTCGTCGATCATTTTGCTGACGGACTTGCGTCCCCAAGGCTCGTCGTCGACGACCATAACGTTAAGCATGCGACTCTCCCCGCTTTCTGTATGGAATCCGGATGCGGATTTCCGTGCCTTCGCCCGGCTTGCTGTCGACGGTCAGCCCGTACGGGTCGCCGTAGGCGAGACGAATGCGCTCATGCACGTTTTTCAGTCCGATCGATACCCCTGCGAACACTTCCATCGACTTCGCTTCCAAGCCGCCGCGCAGGGCGGCCAGCTTCTCCGGGGGGATACCCGGCCCGTTGTCGCGCACCGACAGCACGATCTCCCCGTTCATGGCTTCCGCCCGCACGCGAATGAGCAGCTGGCGGTCGTCCGGTCCGCGCAGGGCGTGGACGGCGGCATTCTCGATGATCGGCTGCATAACGAAGCGGATGATCGGCGCGTCCATCAGATTCTGCGGCACGTCGAACTCGATCTGCAGCGAATCCTCGAACCGGAACTGCTGAATGTACACATAATTGCCGACATGCGCCAGCTCCTGTCCGAGCGTCGATTCCGTATTGCCCTCGTAGAAGCTGTAGCGGAACAGCTCTCCGAGGGACCTGCACATCTCGGGAATGTCGTAGTCGCCGATCAGCACCGCCTTGCCGCCGATCGTCTGCAGCGTATTGTACAAGAAATGCGGATTGATCTGCATCTGCAGCGCAAGCAGCTGCGCTTCCTTGTTCCTTAGCTGCATCTGATAGCCCTGCTCGATCAGTTCGCGAATCTTCTCCGTCATGAAGTTGAAATTGCGCGTCAGCTCGGAAATATCGTCGCGGTAGCGGTTTGGCTGGTTTAGGGCGACATGGAAGTCCCCGTGGCGAACTCTCTTGATCGCTTGACCGAGCTGTTTGATCGGACGCGTAATGTACTGCTGCGCGAGCAGCGACAGGAGCGAAATGCAGAACATGGCGAAGACGAAAGCGCCGATGGTGATCAGCAGCGTATTGTCGCGGTGCCGCGCCAGCTCTTCGTTCGGATAGACGATCGTCAGCGTCAGGTTGCCGTTGTCCAGATAGGAAGTGCCTACGAGCAGATCGCTGCGCTGCACGAACTGGATGAGCTTCGGCTTGTTATTCAGCTGCGCGTCGGGAACGGGGAACGTCGGAACGAGGTCGGCGTAGCTGTCGTTCGTATGGTAGAACGTCTCGCCGCGCGAATTGCGGAGCACGACGACATTCGGTGCCTGGTTGTTCGCTTCGATCACTTTGGCCAGTTCCTTCTTCTGGATGTAGAACACGAGCGAGCCGACCTTGCTGCGGTAGAACGGATCGTAGATCGTAATGGAGAACACGAAGAAATCCTGATTCAGCACCGCGTCGGTATACGTGAAGGAGAGCGACTGCTGGAACGGCAAATCGAGCATGTCCCCGTAATGGGGAATGCTCTCGTCGAACGGGATCGAGTCATAGCTGGCCGCTCGCGACCAGTAATCCCGAAGCCGGTTATCCTTGCCGAAAATCATAATCTTGATGACGGCGTCCCTGTTTTTGTTGGAGACGAGCGTATAGTAGTTTTTCAGCGAATCCGTCACGGCGAAATAATCTTCGTCGTTCGCGGTGCGGCCGTGCTCCATCAGGTTCATGACCCGCGCGAACCCGTACACCTGGAGCGCGGACGACGACAAGTCGCGGAAGTACTGGTTCAGATACCCGGCCACGTACTGGACGTTCTGGTTCGTGCTTCGGTACATCGTCCGCTCTAGCGACTTCGTGCTCGATTCGTAGAATAGATAGGACAGCACGAGCATCGGGATCAAGGAGATCAGCATGCTGCTCCATACGATCTTCGTCCGGATGCTTCGGTTAATGAACAGCCATTTGATCATCTTCATCGCCGCGGTCCCTTCTCAGCGAACGGAGATTTCCAGATGCCAGCGGTATTGTCCGCGGGGAGCGACGACCGCCGTGCGCCGTTCGTTCATCGCGTAGGCGAGATCGTCCATCGCTCCGGTCGCGGGCTCTATCGCCACATGGTAGTGTCCGTCGTAGCCGCCGTAGTTCGCCCAGACGGCCAAGTACGGCACGCGGTCGACAGGGAAGCGGAACGTGACGGCTTCGCCTGAAGCCGGGTCGAGCAGCTCTGCCCAGCCTTCGGTCAGCTTGTCCGCAAAATAGTATTTTTCCGCATAGCGGCCGGCATTCGGTTCGACCCTGCTCAGATCGATCGGGCCGTCCCGTTCTCCCTCCGGCGCGTCAGAAGAAGCATCCGGTTCCGCGATTGGCCACGCACGCCGCGCGCCGAAGCCGCCCAGCCGTTCCCCGGCCGAATACGTCATCTCGATCGTCTCTAACCCGCTAGGCACGCGCAGCACCATGCCCTCCTCGACTTTCAGCAGCGGATGCGCCGCCCACAGGAACGAGAACGGAGAATCTGACAGATTCGTCACCGTATAGTCGATACGCAGCGTGTCATCCTTCGCGAACGAGACGCTCTTGTCCAGCGCATAGGGAAAACGTCGCCCCTCCACGCTGCACTTGAGCGATTCGTCTCCCATCTGCTCCGCCCGCCAGGGCAGCGACCATACTTCCCCGTGATCCGGCACCTCGAGCCCCTGCCACGGCACGTCCGGATACACGCAGGCATTGATGCCGGGGAACATCTCGTCCCAGCCCGATCCGTCGCCTTCTCCGAACGGCGAGCCGTACCCGCGGTTGCCAAGCGGTTTGCCGCTGCTCCACAGCCATTCCCGGCCGGTCGCCTTGTTCGTCAGAGAGACGATTTTGGACCCGAGAGCGGGAACAATCGTGACGGCCAATGCGGACGTTTCGCTCGTCCATGCTTCCCAGCCTTCCCTGCCGGTCTTCGTCCAGCTGTACATGCCGCTCCTCCTCTTTCTCTCGTTGACGATACGCCAAAAAGATTGATATTGAATTATAGCGCCTTGACTTGCCGCACACAATCCATTTTTTTGGCGGGCTGATGTTCGTTTTCTTGACTCACCTTGCCTGGTTGCTGCTGCTGCAACGTCAGAAAGCCGACGTGAACACCGGAATCCAGAGCGGCGAATCCAAATTCGTCAAGTAAGAGAGCCCTCCGATTCCGAGACTTCCAGCTTCGCCAGAGGCTCCTTGGCCGGCCCTTCGATCACTTCTCCCGTATACGAAAATCTGGACCCGTGGCATGGGCAATCCCAGGTGAGATCCCCGTCGTTCCAGTTCGTCTCGCAGCCCATATGCGTGCAGGTCGTATCCACGACATGCAGCTCCCCCTTCGGATCGCGATAAGCGCCCGCCCGCTTGCCGTTGACGCGCACGGTTGCGCCTTCGCCCGGAATGAGGCTGCCCGGCATGCGGTACACGATATCGGTTTTACCGGCGATCAGTTGCTTGGCCACGTCCAGATTGTCCGTAACGAAGCTCTTGATGTCCGGGTCCGCATGCAGACGGGACGGATCAAACAGCTCCCGGTACCGGTCTTCATTGCCGAGCGCGAGATTGGCGAGCAGACGGGCGGCGGCAGTGCCGGTCGTCATCCCCCACTTCCGATATCCCGTCGCGATGAAGATGCGGTCCGATCCGGAAGTGATCTTCCCGATATAGGGCATCTTGTCCAGCGTGACGAGATCCTGGGCCGACCAGCGGTAGGCGATCTCCTTCACGCGGTACAGCGAATCGGCGAACGCCTTCAGCTCATCGTAATGACGAATCGTGCAAGAGCTTTGCCCGGCTTTGTGGCCTTCGCCGCCGATCAGCACGAGCGGCTGGCCTTCGTCGCTCGCGATCCGGATCGAGCGTTTCGGGTCGTCCGCGTTCAAGTACATGCCGCCGTCATAGCGCTCTTCGATTTTGACTCCCAGCACGTAGGAGCGCTCCGCGTGCATGCGGGCGAAATAAAATCCTTTCCAATCGGGAAACGGGAAGTGCGAGGCGCAGATGACGTGTTCGCAGCGAATGCGGACTCCCGCTTCCGTGATCACGACCGGGGAATCTCCGTCCTCCGCCTTTGTCGCCGTCGTCTGCTCGTAGATTCGAGCGCCCGCTTCCTTCGCCTTTTTTATTAATGCCATTAAATAAGAGAGCGGATGGAATCTTGCCTGCTCCGGCATCAATAAGGCCGCCCGGATCTCGAGAGGCAGCGCGATGCGATCCGTCAGCTCTCCGGGAATGCCCAGCTTCTCGTAGGCGCGCAGCTCGTTCTCCAAATTTTCGACCCTCAGATCGGAGTCCGTGTAGATATAGGCGCCTTCGTTCGCCAAGTCGCAGTCGATGCCCTCCCGCGCGATCGTATCCCGCATGAAATTCATCGCGTCGAGATTGGCCTCGTAATATAGCCGCGCCTTGTCCTCGCCGAAATGGCTGATCAACTCATCGTAGATCAAGTCGTGCTGGGCGGTCATTTTCGCCGTCGTATGCCCGGTCGTCCCGTTCAGAATGCGGCCTGCTTCGAGCAGAACGGTCTTCTTACCCGCCCGGGACAGCAAATAGGCGGCCGTAATTCCTGTAATTCCGGCGCCGACGATGACGACATCGGCCTCCGTATCGTTCTTTAACGGCGGAAATTCAGGCAGGCGGACGGACGACGTCCAGTACGATTGCGGAAATTGGGGAAGCTGGTTCATCGATTGCGCTCCTTTGCTGATCCGAGTAAATTCCGAACAAATGCAGGAATCTCTGGATTAGCTTCTCGCAAAAGGCAGCCACCAATTCCATTTTCCGAAACATTTCATCAACGCCGGCACGAGCACCATCCGCACGATCGTCGCGTCCAGGAACAACGCCGCCGCAATGCCGATTCCAAGCTGCTTCACACCCGATACGCCAGCCAGCGCGAACGGAGCCGTCACCGCGATCATGATCGCCGCCGCAGACGTAATGATTTTGCCCGACGAGGCCATACCTTCCCGGATCGCAAGCTCGTTGTCCCGCGTCTCCCCGTAGCTCTCGTAAATTCTGGACAACAGGAAAATGCCGTAATCCATGCTGATCCCGAACGTCAGACCGAAAATAAACACCGGAATCATAATCGCGATTTCCGTCGCTTCCAGGCCGAAGCGGCCCTCCTGGAACAGCCACGTCAGCAAGCCGAAGGACGCGGCTATCGAAGCCAGGTTCATCGCGATCGCCTTTACGGGAATAATCACGGAGCGGAATGCGGCTGCCAGCACGAGCAGATTGGATACGACGACGAACAGCAGCACGTGCTTCATTCGGCCGAACACCTCGTCGCGGACCTCTTGATGGTATTTCGGCTCGCCGCCGATCTGCACTTCCAGGCCGGCATACTGGCGTTCCCGCTCGCTCACCCAGTCTATCGCCTCTCTCGACGACTCCTCGCCTCTGAGCCAGACCGAAATCCAGCGATGCCCCTTTTCTCCCGCCAAGCTTTCCACGGTTTCCGCCCGCAAGACGCTGGGGTCCTGCAGCAGATCCAGACGGAGGCTTTCGGCCGCCTGCCGGCTTCCGGGCGCTTCCATCACGGCGATCCACACCCGAGACGTCGACGGAGGTTGAAAATGAAGCGCGACCGACTCGGCGGCCGCCCGCGATTCCTGGTTCGGGGGCAGCGACTGCGGACCGGGCACGCCAACCTCCAGCCCGCGGATCGGCGCCATGCAGACGAGCAGAACGCCAGCCGCCAGAGCAGCCGAAGCTACCGGTCGCCTCAGTACCGTATCGGCGAACGCTCGCCAAGGCTTGCCGGCACGCTCTGCCCTTGGGCCTGGGGCAAGACGGCCGCGAAGCGCGTACAGCAGCGCCGGAACGAAGGAGAGGTTGATCAGCATCGATACCGCGAGGACGACGAGAGTCGCCAGTGTGACCGTGTTGAAAATGGGCATGCGGATGTACAGAGTGCCGATCAGAGCAAGCGCGACGCACGCGGCGGACACGGACACCGCTCTTCCGGAGGTAGTCATCGTTATTCGAAGCGCCTCGTCCGCGCCCCGGCTTCGACGCTCTTCGCGGAATCGGCCGACCATCAGCAGCGCGAAATCGATGCATACGGCCATCCCGACCATCGGCACCACGTTGTATACGAATACGGATAAGCTGACGCCTCCGTATGTGCCGATCAAATAGAGGGCGCCCATGGAGAGAATGACGGTCATGCCTCCCGCGGCGATCGGGATGACGGCGGGCAGCAGACCTCCCAAGGCAACGGCGAGCAGCGCGAACGCGACCGGCAATCCGATCGTTTCCGCCGCTTGCAGATCCGCTCGGCTTAAGCGGTTGACGTCCTGCTGCACGACGGGCTTGCCCGTCAGCGACGCCTGGATTCCGCCGCCGTCCTCGATCGCGCCGCGTATGCGTTCCAGCGCAAGACGCTTGTCGTCCTGCGAGCCGGGAAGAACGGCAAGCGCCGCATAGGCGTATTCTCCGTGCAGCATATCCGGCCTTACGAGCGGAGATGCCGCGACGGCCGTTCCGCCGATTCGGCTTAGTCGGTTCATCGCGTCCGAGATATACTGCCGGAAGCTTGACGCCGGCAAGCCGTCCGGATTATGGAACAGCACGAGCACCGGTTCTTCCGGCATCCTCAGTTCCTTGGCCAGCAGCTCCCGAACCTCGGCATACTGCCCGTTCGTCTCCACGCCGTGATCGCCGAGCGCGCCGGGCAATCGGACGGCCAGCGGTGCGAAGCATGCGGTCAAAGCGAACCAGAAGCCGATCATTCCGAAGCGGCGGCGGATCGCCAGATTCGTGAACCGGCGCGGCGTCATCTGCCGAACACGAGCACAGCGTTGTGGCCGCCGAACGCGAACGTATTGGACATCGCGGCGGCCAGGCGCCTCGGTCTGGCCGCATTGGGCGTATAGTCCAGATCCAGCTCCCCTTCCGGCTCCCGGTAGTTGACGGTCGGAGGAACGATCCCGTCCCTTAGCGCCAGAACGGACAAAATCGCCTCTACCGCGCCTGAAGCTCCGAGCAGATGTCCGGTCATCGACTTGGTCGAGCTGACAGAGACGTCGTAGGCCCGGGAGCCGAACGCCGCCTTGATCGCGCGCGTCTCCGCCGCATCATTCAGCGGCGTGCTTGTCCCATGGGCGTTAATGTAGCCGATGCTGCCGCACGACAGCCCCGCATCCTCCAGCGCGAGGCCGATCGTCCTGGCCCAGTCGCTCCCGTCCGCGCGCGGCGCCGCGATGTGATGGCCTTCGCCTCCGGAGCCGTATCCGAGCAGCTCGGCGTAGATGCGCGCCCTGCGCGCCTTCGCGTGCTCCCATGCCTCCAACACGAGCATGCCAGCCCCTTCGCCCATGACGAATCCGTCGCGTTTCTTGTCGAACGGTCGGCTTCCTTGCGCAGGATCGGTTTGCGTAGACAGCGCGCGCATCGCCGCGAACGAAGCGAGCCCGATCCGGCAGACGGGAGCTTCCGCGCCTCCGGCAATCATGGCGTCGGCTTCTCCTCGGCGGATCGCCCGGAACGCCTCGCCGATCGACTGCGAGCCCGAAGCGCAGGCGGTCGCCGTGCACGCCGTAATCCCCCTCGCTCCGAATCGGATCGCCACCCGGCTGGCCGCCATATTGGGCAGGAACATCGGAAGCGCGAACGGGGATACGCGATCGTACCCGTGGCGCAGCGCATCCGCCATTCCCGCTTCGAACGTTATAATTCCGCCGACTCCGCTGCCCACCCAGACGCCCGTGCGCAGCGGGTCCGAGTTATCTCCCACCGTCAGCCCGCTGTCCCGCATCGCTTCGTCCGCCGCGGCGATCGCCAGCTGCGCGAAGCGGTCCGACCTTCTCGCCTCCTTGGCCTCCATCGTCCTCAGAGGATCGAACTCGCTTGCGACGGCGGCCAGCTTCACCGGCAACCCGTCCGTCCGCTCGTCGTTCAGCCGCCGAATGCCCGCTACGCCGTTCGCCGCGTTGCGCCAAGTTTCCGCTGCGTCGTTCCCGATCGGGGTGACGCAGCCTATTCCCGTAATCGCGACCCGCCTGTTCATCCGCCATTCTCCCCTCGGCTAATGCCGCAATCTCGTCGCTCGGACAAGCCTTTCCGCCGCCGCGGGCATCATCGCGCCCGCTCGCAGCAGCCATCCCGCAAGCGCCGGACGGGTCAGCACCCGTTCCATCCAGCCGCCCCATCTGAGCGGAGCCGCGAACTGCTTGCGAATTTGGCTTGTATACGTCTCTTCCCACCGCTCGTAAGCGATCTCGCCGTGCAGATAAGCGTCGGCGAGCGGGGCGCACAGCTCCGCGGAGCGCAGCGCCATCGCCATTCCGTCCCCGCAGAAAGGCGGGATCGCCGCCACCGCGTCCCCCACGCACGGAATTCCGTTCCAGCCCCGCGGCTTCGCGCGCGTTCGGACCGGGGCAGCGGCAGCCTGCGTTCCCGGCATGGGAGATGCGCCTTGTAATCTTCTTCGCAGGACGGGAATGCGCTCGGAAGCCCTTTCCAATATGCCCGTTAGCGCTCCGCCCGCGCCAAGCCGACGGAATGCGGAAGGAGCGACGATCGCCGCCACGTTCAACTGTCCGCCTTCGATCGGTGCAATGCCGACATAGCCGTCCTGGAAAAAATAAAGATCGACCGCTTCGTCCGAATCCGCCGCGGCGTAGTGGGATTTGATGCCCATATATGTCGCGCCGGCAGGCGCCTCCCGATTGGCAGGCTTGTAGGAGCGAAGCGGATGCCGTCCCCATGCCGCGATGACGGCGCGCGCCCGCAGCAGCGCGCCTTCTTCTTGGACCGATAGCGCGACAAGATGGCGGCCCGCGGCCGAGCCGGATATTTCGGCAACCGTCGCTCCCGTGTAGACGCTGGCGCCTTCGTCCCGGGCCGATTGCTGCAGGACGGCATCCAGCGTCCGGCGACTCAGTCCCAGAGCCGGTCCCGGAAGCGGGATATCCAGCGATACACTGCCGTGCTCCGCATGAAGGCGAACCGTCTTGACCGTCGCCGGCTCCAGAGAGGCGATCGACCGGTCCAGCTCCAGCGCCCTTAACGTCCCGAGCGCCTCCGGGGACAGAAATTCCCCGCACGCCTTATGGCGCGGAAACTTGTCCTTGTCGACCAGAGCGACATCCCATCCCCGCTTGGCCAGCGCATAGGCGGTTGCGCTTCCGGCTATTCCCGCGCCGATCACCACGGCGTCAAACTCCGTCTTCATGACGTCCGGCCTCCCGTCGTTTGGGTAACGATCACGGCATAGCGAAACAGCGGTCTCCAGCGGTACGTCAAATCGGCGGTGCCGAGCTGTTCCCCAAGCTCGCGAATGTCTGCGCCGCGAAATCCCTTCGCCACGGACAGAGGGCCGTCGTGCCGGATATAACGATTGCGCGACAGCAGCCGCGTCGCGAGCCAAACCGCCGTCCACGGAATCCAGTGGCGGTGAATGTCCCCGATGACGACGCCGAGCCTCGAGACCGACCGCATTCTCTCCACAACATCCGGCAGTCGCTCCTTGGCGAAATGATGCACGAATTGCGAAGCGGTCACGATGTCGGCAGCCCCGTCAGCCAGCTCGAACAAATCCTTGCGAATGAAGCTCACCCGCGGCTCCTGGGAGAACAGGCGCGCCGCTTCCCGTTCCGCTTCCTCCGTGACGTCCGCCAGCACGACGGTTAAGCTCACGCCGCGCCGATCCGCCCATTTCAGCACCTGGCCGTTGATGTCCCCGGAGCCGGAGCCGACGTCCAGCAAGGTCAGCGATCCAGGTCTTCCGGATTTCTCCCACAATTGATTAATGCCATAAACAATCGGACCTCCGGCTCCGAACAGCCGATTGAGCTTGCGCAAGTGCCGCAGCGCCTCGCCAAGCGGCTCTCCTCCCGAGGAGAAGTCGTCCATCAGCTCGGGCTTGGGTGAACGCCTCTTGAGTCCCCGTTCCCCGATCATGGGCGGTACGAGAAGCGAAGCATTTCCGCGGTCATTCCCGGTCCGAACGCCAGGGCGATGCCGCGCTTCGCTCCCTCGTTCGTCCGACGCAGCTTCTCTCTCAACCGATCCAGCACGAACAGAAGGGTAGCCGAAGACATATTGCCGTACTCGCGGAGCACGGACCGGCTCGCCTCCGTCTGTTCGTCCGCCAGCCGGAACGCCGACGCCAGGGCATCGATGATGCCCCTTCCGCCCGGGTGGATCGCCCACAGCTCAGACAGTTCCGCATCCGGCCAGAACGTCTGGATCGCTACCGGAATCTCGCCCTCGATCAACGCCGGAATTTCCGGAGAGAGCCGGAGCCGGAAGCCGTAGTTGCCGATCGTCCACTGCATGCGGTCCGCGGTGTTCGGAATCGCAGCCGCCCGCGCTTCGTGCAGCATCAGCGCTCCCCCTTGCTCCGCCCCATCCGCCGCGACGACGCAGGCCGACGCGCCGTCTCCGAAGAACGAGGCGGTGAACAACTCCTCCCGCTCGAACGAAGGCTGTATGTGCAGCGTGCACAGCTCCGCCGCGACGACGAGCACCCGGGCCGTCGGCTCGCCGCGGACGATGTCCGATGCAAGCCGCAAGGCGGTCAGCCCCGCCGCGCAGCCGAGGAAGGTGAGCGGCGTACGCTTCACGTCCGCTCTCAAGTCGAGCCGCCCGACCAGCTCCGCGTCCAGACCGGGAAGGAACATGCCCGTGCAGCTGGCGACGATAAGATGAGTCATGTCGCCGGGGCGCATCCCGCTGTCGGCCAGCGCCCTTCTGGCGGCTTGTTCCGCGAGCGGAACGGACGCTTCCCGGTAGAGCGTCATCCGTTCCTCGGTCGCGGGAATGCGAGTTTCCGGGGACGCAGGGATATAACGGCAGACGGACGCAGGCTCCAGCAAGTTGGGCTCGCAAGTGTAGCGGCTGTCCACCCCGCAATGGGAGAATATCCGCTGAACCCACCTCGCATCCGTCGGCCGGTCCTGCAAAGCTTCCTTTAATCGCCGTGAAGCGTCCTCCTGCTCTAGACGATAGGGCGGAACGGCCGTGCCGATGCCTCTGATGGCGATATGATCCACAACGCCAAGCCCCCTAACCTTATTGAAATCGGACAAGAAGTCGTATTTTCAAGATATGATCGGATTAGGAGACGCATTCCAGTTACAACGAAAAGGAGCTGTCTCATCCCTAAACAGAGTCATACCTTGCCCCCGCTTATGATGCAGCTCCTTCTCAACATTAGTTTTCATAATAATAATTATGTCAACTAATGGCGATCATCGAAAAACAGACGCCCCGAACCTCCTCATTGCCGAGCCGATTCCAGACGGCCCGTCTCCTCGTCCAGCGCTCGGAAAGCTTCGTCGAATACGTCTTCGGGAATTCGCCATGGCCGCTAAGTTGGTATTTCGCATCATTAAACACTTCCGCAAGAGACCGTTTTTCCCATGATCGTTCCCGCTCCTTTCGTTTTTCCATATGCGAACGTCAAACGGCAGTCCAACAATCGGACTGCCGTCGTCATTAAACCCTTAATCGAGCACCGAGCGGATGAATCTTTCGAGCGCCGCCGTGTCGGTCATGCTCCGGTTGCACTCATGGCCGTTGATGCACAGGTAGTTGCCTACTGCCTTGTAGTAATCGGGCGAGCTGTTCGCCGGCCTCTTCTTCGTAATCGCCGAGAAGAGCGCGAGCTCGTCGTACTTGCGGCAAATAAAGCAATAGTTCTTCTTGTGCATCGGCGAGTATCGGCCTTCGACGCCCACCAGCTTCCCGTCCAGCGGATACACGAGGAACAGCTTGTTCGTCGCGATGTCAAGCCAGCTCAAGTACGTAACGAACCGATAGTCGATCGCGGCCAGATCGGGCAGCTTCAGCTTCTTGTTTTTCGGAAACAGCTTCGCGATCTGCTCCTTGGACATTCGGGGAAACTCAGTCAGGAACGGCTCCAGGGAACGGGAGTAACGCGTGCAATCTTCAGCCGTCTGGACGTTGACGATGTCTCCGAGCAGCTTCGCTTGCTCCTTCGTCGCTTGCGGGAACATCGCCGACACTTCGGCTTCCGCGTTCGCCTTGACCGATTCGACGACTTTGCGGTCTGATGCAAAGCGCACGGCGTTTAGCACCGCTTCCGCTTGTTTATTAATGGCATTAAATTGATGATTGGCAATAAAAGTTTCGCACATTTGGACTCAGCCCCTTATTTGTATTGGTCACAAATCAGGTGCAAAGCCGAATGACGGAAACGAGCTTAGGCTTGCGTACAGGCGATAGGATGAATCGAAAAACGCCCCATGCAAAGTATCGCCTCCGTATCGGGCTTTGCATGAGTTCGGCCAGTCCGACAATCTTTGATTGCCATTCCCATCATCCTCCCCTCTCTTCGGATATGGGTTCATTATAGAAGAATTGCCTCGCGCGCGCAATTTTCCGTCTCCCGCTCGGACGGCCTCTATCATTTTCCCACAGGGATGGGGAGGTTTCAACAATGCCGCGCTAAGCGACAACCTCCTTCACGTAACGTCCGCGGATCAGCAGGAAGTAGACCGCCTGGATCGCCATGAACGTACCGAGCACCGACATCGACGTCGACATCAGGGAGGTGCCGAACATATTCTGCATCGAAGTAAGCGCGACCGCGCCGTGCACGAAGGCGACGACGATCGGCACGAAAAACAGGATCATCAGCTGCTTCGTCACGATGCCGGACAGCTCGCGGTCGGTCAAGCCGAGCTTCGTGATCGATTTGAACTTGGCCTTGTCCTCCGGCAAGTCCGCATACAGTCGGAAATACAGGAAGCTTCCCGACGCGACGAAAAATACCGCACCGATGAACAGGCCGATGAACAGCATGATTCCGTAGCTCTGGTTCATCAAATGGAGCTCGTAGGCAACCGAGATGAAGCGACTGCGGCTTTCCTTCAGCCGTTCCTCGATCGCGGCGCCGGCATCCTTCGTCTTCTTCCAATCATCGACATCGAACGCATAGAAACGCTGGACGGACGGGTGCTCCATCTGCTCGTACTGTTCATCGGGGACTACGTAATAAGATTCGAAATTCGGCAGAATGACGGACGACTGCCCCCCGATCGGCTCAAGCTCGATCGCTCCCGCCTTTAGAACGGCTTTCCCCCGTTCCGGCATCTGATTACCGAGGAACTCATTCGAGTAATAGATTATCATCGACTCGCCCGCCGCGAGCTCGACCGGCTTCTCCCCGGCCGCCACCGCTATGGCGTTGAACTCGGAAGCCTTTACGACCGTTACGCTTTTCTCCGCATCCGACCTCGTCTGGGACGACATCGTTACCTGAAGCTTCCGGTACTCGATGCCTTCGACCCGCAGCGCCTGCTCGATCGCCGCCAGCTCCGCCTTTTCTTGGCCTTCATCGATCTTGGCCGGCCTATATTCGAAGGCGAAAGGATTCTCGGCAAGCAGAGTTTTCGTCATCAACGTTTTGAAGCCGACCAGGGATCCAATAGCCGAGAAAGCGACCGTCGACAAAATCGCCACCATGAAAAAAGTCCGCGCATTATCCTTCATCCGGTAAGCCAGATCGGACAGGAACAGCATATTCGTCCCGCGCCAGAAAAGCGATCGATTGCCGCGGCTCTTATGGATGATGTATACGCTCAGCTGCGTGAACAGGAAATACGTCCCGACGACAACCATCAGCGTTACCGGAATCATTACCGCGACGACGACCGTGCCTCTGGCCACGAGCGCAATCGCGTATCCCGCGCCAATCAGCAGGGCGGCAAGCAGCGACAACAGGACGGAAGATTTCGGCTCCTTCTTCGGCATCGCACTTCCCTTCAGCAGATCGATCAAGCGATTGCTGCGCAGGATGACCACCGTGAAGGCTGAAATCACGACGAACAGCACGAGGAAGGCGGCTAGCGTAAGCGCGATCGCCTCCCACGGCAAGTAAAAGGCCAGCGGCTCGTCCAGGCCGAGCAAATTTTCCGCTGCCAGCAGCATCAGCTTGGTCATGACGAGTCCGAAGCCGATGCCCGCCGCCGTCGCTCCGAACCCGATCAGCACGTTTTCCAGAAACACCATCGTCTTAAGCTGAGAATCGCTCATGCCGAGCATGACCATCAAGCCGAATTCCTTCTTCCTCGTCTTCAGGAACGCGCTCATCGAATACAGTACGAAGAAAAACGAGAAGGCGTAGATGAGTCCTTCGGCAAAATGCATCGCGAGGGAAACGTTGCTATGGACGCTCCCGCCGGACATATCGGGGTGAAAAGCGAACACGGCATACACGAAAAAAGCCATGACGGAAAAGGCGCTGCTCAAAAAATAAGCGGCGTACGTGCGCTTGTTGCGCATGACGTTGTTAAACGCGAATCGTCGAAAGGTCATGCGCATTCCCTCCCAGCAGCGACAGCACGTCAATGATTTTCTGGAAGAACGCCTGCCTGCTCTCCCCGCGATGAATCTCGTTGTACAGCTGTCCGTCCTTGATGAAGATGACCCTGTGGCAATAGCTGGCGGCGACCGCGTCGTGGGTCACGAGCATCATCGCCGTCCGCTCGGAGCGGTTGATCGCGCTGAGAATTTCCATGACGTCCTTGGCCGCTTTCGAATCCAGATTGCCCGTAGGCTCGTCCGCGAACAGAAACTTCGGCTTATGGATCATCGCCCGCGCGATCGCCGTCCTTTGCGCCTGTCCGCCGGAAATTTCATAGGTGCGCTTTTTTAGAATCGACTCGATGCCGAGCTTATCGGCCATCTCCCGCACCTTGCTCTCCATCGCCTTGACCGGCTCGCCCTCCAGCGTCAACGGCAGAACGATATTCTCTTCCACCGTCAGCGTGTTCAGCAGATTAAAATCCTGGAATACGAAGCCGAGCTCCCGGCGGCGGAACCTCGCCAGCTCCCGCTTCTTCAGCCTGTGCGGATTGCGGCCGCCGATCAGCACCTCGCCCGTCGTCGGCGAATCGATCGCGGCTACCAGATTCAGCAGCGTCGTCTTGCCGCTGCCGGACGGACCCATAATGCCGACAAATTCGCCTTCCTCAATGGACAGGCTAATGTCGGTCAGCGCCCGTGAAGGCACCTTGCCTCCGTATATTTTGCTTAATTGGCGCACGCTTAACATCTCCATCAGTCGGTTTCTCTCCTTCTCCTCGCCGGCATCCCGAAGTTGCCGGCATATCTGTTATATAATCCCATTGTAGCCGGAGAGAAAACGGCGGACTATCGATTTGCCTTTCAGTTTTCTTACACGGATGTAAGGTGCGAGGCGAAGACGATGCGAACTCGGGTACCGACGCCGGGCTCCGACTCCAGCTCGATCCGGTGACCCAGCCGCTCGGCGATCTCTCGGACGAAGTAGAGCCCCATTCCGGTCGACTCGCGGAACTTGCGCTTGCGCCCATTGCCGCCGGTGAAGAACGGCTGGAACACGCGCTTGATGTCCTCGGGGGGAATGCCGATGCCGCGATCGTGAATTTCCAGCACGGCATCCGCGCCGCGCGTCAGCGAAGAGAATGTCACCTTCTCGTGGGAATCGGCCGAATATTTCACCGCGTTCGTCACGATCTGGCCGACGAGGAAGCCGAGCCATTTCGAGTCGCTCTCGACTTTCAGGCCGGCATCGACCTGCAGGTCCGGGTACACCTTGCTGCCGATGAACAGCCGCTTGTTGTCGCGAATCGCGTTTTCGCAGATGGCCTTCAGCGAGACCGGCTCGACCCGGAAGTCGCGGTCGAACGTTTCCAGGCGGGCGGCGTACAGCACCGTCTCCAGCCCCTTCTCCATGCGCTCTGCTTCTTCCAGCACGCTGGCCGAACGCGGATCGTCCTCCTCCATCGTAAGCCGGATGACCGCGAGCGGCGTTTTCATCTGATGCACCCACTGGTTCATGAACGCCAGATGGTCTTTGCGCGCTTTCTCGGCCAGCTTGATCCGCCGTTGGTAATGTCCGTACTGCGATTGCAGCAGCGCGTCGACCGCTTCCGGGAGGGGGCCCGAACCGAGTCCTTGAATCGAATCGTCCAGCTCCGCCATCGGCTCGCTTAACGTCCGGTAGAGCTGTCGGAGCGAGACGTAGCGATAGACCAAATAGCCCGTCAACAAGACGAGCCCGACGAATACGGAATAAAGTCCGGTCAGAAAATGGCGGTAGCCGTCCAGCCAGTAAATCAGCAATACGAGAAACAGTTGGACGATCTGCATCGCGACGAGCGTCCGATGGTCGCGGATAAACAATCTCATGGCCGTTCCTCCCTCTCCCAATCCGGGAGCAGCCGATAACCGGCGCCGCGAACCGTTTCCAGGCTGCCGTCGATGCCGAACTCCTGCAGCTTTTTGCGCAAGCGGGTGATGTTCACATTGAGCGTGTTCTCGTCGACGAACGCCTGATCGTCCCACAGCTCCTCCAGCAGCGCCTCGCGGCTGACGATTCGGGGCGAGCGCTTCATCAGCATTTCCAGCAGCACGGCTTCCTTCTTCGTGAGCGTGCTGCCGGCGCCTCCCAGCGACAGCTCCAGCCGCTCCGGATACAGGTGCAGACCCGCCAGCTTGACGATTCTCTCCTCCGTCCGCTCCGCGTATTCTCCGTACGCCCTTCTCAACTGGCTGCGGATTTTGGCCATGACGACCTCCATATGGAACGGCTTCGTAATGTAGTCGTCCGCTCCGTACTCGAGCGCCATCACCTGGTCCATCTCTCCGTCGCGGGCGGAGATGAACAGAATCTGGCACTTGGAGAGGGCGCGGATTTGACGGCACCAATAGAAGCCGTCGAATTTCGGCAAGTTGACGTCCATCAGCACGAGATGCGGATCGTACCGGCGAAAAAAATCCGTCACTCCCGCGAAGTCCTCGACGACCCCGGTATCGTAGCCGTACTTCTCGATGTTCGCTTGCAGCAACGCCGCCAGCTTCGGATCGTCCTCGCAAATCATAATTCGATGCAATGCGCTCCCTCTTTCCGTGCTTGTTCCATAAGTTCGTGTTGGATGAAGGCCCCCGTTCCGGTTTGCCCCATCCTTAAGTCGGGGTACGGACCGGCCCAATGTCCGATTCGTCGACTCTACCCGGGGACGTGATCGGATTCGTCCGCTTCCGATAAGATGAAATCAAAGATGTCGACCGGGAAGGAGTCCTGTTTCATGAGTGCCAACGACGAGGTTTATATCGTATTGACCGCCACCGGAACCTGGTTCAGCCGAACGATCCAATGGGTGACGAAAGCTCCGCTGAACCACGCTTCGCTGTCCTTCGACCGGGAATTGAATGAAGTATACAGCTTCGGGCGGAAAAAGCTGAGCAACCCGATCTTCGCCGGGTTCGTTCAGGAAAATTTTGCGGACCCGTTCTACGAGGACGCTCCATGCGCCGTATACCGCCTGCGGGTCGGAGAAAGCGCCCGCGCGGAGATGCGCCGCTTCGTAAACGAAATGAAGCGGCAGCCGGACCGTTACCGCTACCATCTGCTCGGCCTGATCGGCGTGCTCATCCGACGCAAAATTCCGCGCGAGAACGCGTATTTCTGCTCGCACTTCGTCGCCTCCGCATTGGAGCGGGGCGAATGGCGTCCGGTCGATAAGCCGGCCTACTTCATCACGCCGGCGGATTTCGAACAGTCTCTCTCCGCTCAGCAAATCTACCGAGGAACGATGTCCGGCTACTTGGCCAGGTTTAACTCGACTTATCCTGCGGCCGTTTACGGCTCCTCGTTCTCTCCGGCTACCGCTTAAGCTTCTCTTCCACGGAGAGAAGCTTCTGTTCCATCGTCCCCTGCTTGTCCCGGCGGTCGTCGATCGTCAGCGTCGTGGACACCCTCGAAGCGCCGCTTGCGAACGGCACCTCGTGCATTCTGCGGACGACCGCCAACAGCTCGTCCAACTCCCCTTCGATAATCGTGCTCATCGGAGTCAGCTGGTATTTGATTCGCTCGGCGGACTGCTCCAGCACCCGATGCACCTCGGCCACATACTCGCCCAAGCTCGGCGATCCCGTTCCCAGAGGCACGATCGTCACTTGTACGATTGCCATCCCTATCCCTCCTTTTCTCCTCTTTTGCTCACACTCCTATGGCCGCTTCAGCGCAATTCCAGTCATTCCCCAGTACTAATACGGTCGCTCCTGCGGGGCGTAGTCCGGGTCGATCTCCCGTTCGGTCAGGTCGTTTCGGTGCCACACCGGAGTGGCTGCGGGCGACATCGGCGGAATCAGCCACGACCAACGGGCGTTTACGTCCCGCCCTTGCTCCTGCTCGCGTTTCATGAACCGCATGAACTGCTCCGCCGCCGTATGATGGTCCACAATGCTGACTCCGTTCGTCTTGAAGGAATGGATGACCGCAGAGTTCAGCTCCAGCAGCGCCCGATCCTTCCATAGCGTCGTATTCGTAGAGCGGTCGAGGTCAAGCAGATCGGCGATTGCCGGCAACTCGTCGTAGCGATCCGCATCCGCCAGATTGCGCGCTCCGATCTCCGTTCCCATATACCATCCGTTAAACGGAGCGGCCGTATAGCGGACGCCGCCCACGTTCAGCGCCATATCCGACAAAATCGGCACCGCATACCACTGCAGCCCCAATCCGGCAAGCTCCTCAATATCCGGATGCTCAAACTTCACTTCCATGACGGCCTCGCCGGGAATCGGAAACCACTTCGGCTTGCGGCTCCCGATCTGGACAACGAGCGGAAGCACGTCGTATTTCGTTCCCTGTCCCGTCCAGCCCAAGCGCTGAATCGCTTCGGTAAGCTCGACGGAAGCGGGATCGCCGACGACGCCGTCCGGAGTCCGGTAGCCCGCATAGCGAATCAACTGATGGTTCCAGATGCGGATGTCCGAGCCTTCCGGCTTTTGCGGAGCGAACGCGGTCAGCGTCGGACGGATACGCCCGCCGTTCGTCGCATGTTCGATGTGCCGCAGCAGCGCGGCTGCGATCTCCTCTTCGGTCTTCGCGCTTCTCTCGTCGAACACTTCAAGCGAATCCCAGAACAGCCGTCCGATGCACTTGGCACTGTTTCTCCAAGCGACTTTCGCCCCGAACGTCAATTCCTGTTTCGTATGCGTGTAGGTGCCGGTCTCGCGAATCTCGGCAGCGACCTCGCTTAATCGCTCCTTGTATTGCTGAGCGCTTTTCTTCGTCTCCTCGTAATAGAAACGGATAAAAGCTTCGGCCTGGATTTCCAATTTCGAATTTAAATTAATGGCATTAATCATGATGATGAGATCCTCGGTTTACATAATTTTTGTTATGTTACTTCTTGGGGGAGTCGGGATTTTTACCGCGCCTGTTGCGGTCGACAACAGCCTGCACAATCCATACGATCGAGCCGATCAGATACAGCGGGAATACGATGACGAGCATCGTCGCGAAGTCGCCCAGATCGTCCCATTCCCCCGTGTTGCGCAGCTGCGCTTGCAGCATGATCAGGCAGCCAAGCGCATAGATGCCGAGCGGCCACCATCTTCTCTTGAATCCGGCCAGTATCGGCAATGCGACGAATACGATCCAAACCGCGACGTACACCGGTCCATGCATGCGATCTCTCCTTTCGAAGACGACGTCGAATTCCCTTTCATTGTAACAAAATCCGGCAGCCTTGCGAAATGACAGTTCCGCGAACAAAGGCAGCCCTCTCGTCTCCTTGTCCCTCTTTCCTCACTACGTGCATATGCAGAATTTGGCGCAGGTACTTGCCGAATTGGTGTACATAAGCCCAGCTGCTCTTGAATTCGGAGCTTCGTCCGATTACAGTAAAATTATCCCTAACGAGGTGAGCGCATGAATCTGCAAAAACGCAAAGACCGCGAGGAGCTTGAGCGGCGCATTCCGGCCATGCCGTGGTACGTCGACAAGTTCATCAACTATAAGCTGCCCGATCTCTCCCCGTCTTCCCTGCTCGAATACATCAGGGACTACGAGATTTTCCTCACGTGGCTGATGGGCGAGGGGCTGACTTCGGCGTCGAAAATGTCGGACGTGACCCTGGACGATCTGGAGCGTCTCCATATGGACAGCGTCGATCATTTTCGGATGCATCTGGCGACGAAGCGCGACCACGCCAATACGAAAACGACGATCTCCCGCAAGCTGTCTTCCTTGCGATCGTTGTTCCATTATTTGAGCCAGATTGCCGAGGACGAAAACTTCTATCCGCTGCTGAAACGCAATGTCATGGCGAAAGTATCGGTCAAGCGCACGCACAAACCGAAGGATACCGCCGCCAAGCTGGAAGGCAAGCTGCTGCAGGAGCAGGAAATTATCGAATTCATTAACTACATTAAACAAGATTACGCCCACGACGTCGCAACCAACAAGCAAGCGACTTATTCCCATGAGCTTAACCGGATCCGCGACTGCTGCATCGTCAGTCTCATTCTCAATTCCGGCTTGCGCGTGTCCGAGCTCGTCAACTTGAATCTGGACGACGTCGATATCAAAAAACGGCTTGTCTACGTCTATCGCAAAGGGAAAAACGACGATACGTTCAAGACGCCCGTCTATTTTCGCCAGGACACGATTCCCGATTTGGAAGAATACATCGCTCAGCGGGATACGAGGTACAAAGCGCCTAAGCGCGAAAAAGCGATGTTCCTGGCAATCGCCAACGGCAAAAAGGAAGGCTCGCGCATGACGAAGCGGGCGATCCAGGCGATGGTGCTCAAATACGCCAAGCGTTTCGGCAAGCCCTACTTATCCGTCCACAAGCTGAGACATTCCTTCGCCACCGATTACTACCTGAGCAACGATCTATACAAAACGCAGGAGCAGCTCGGCCACGCCTCCCCGGAGACGACGCAAATCTACGCCCATCTCACCGACAAAACGATGGCCGAAGCGATCGATCGCCGCAGAGAAGAAGCTTAAATCGGGCCGATGTACGAACAGTCTGCTAATCGGTCATGGTTATTTTGCTTCCATAGGTTAGATGCTACATCCGTGGTCGTGGCAGTTTCAGCTCAATTATGTAGAAGTCGAGGTGCATGAAGATGGATTACCGGATTGAAAAAGACTCGCTGGGAGAGGTGCGGGTTCCCGCGGATAAACTGTGGGGAGCGCAGACGCAGAGAAGCTTGGGCAATTTCCGGATCGGCACGGAGAAAATGCCGCTGGAGCTCGTGCGCGTGTTCGCCCTGCTCAAGAAGAGCGCGGCTCTCGCCAACGCGGATCTAGGCAAGCTGCACGCGGACAAAGCGCAGGCGATCGTGGACGCAGCGGACGAAATCGTGCGCGGCGATTGGGACGAGCACTTTCCTCTCGCGGTATGGCAGACGGGCAGCGGAACGCAGTCGAACATGAACGTCAACGAGGTGATCGCCAACCGCGCCAACCAATTGCTGGCCGACCGCGGCTCGGAGCAGCGCATCCATCCCAATGACGACGTCAACCAATCGCAAAGCTCGAACGATACGTTCCCGACCGCCATGCACGTCGCCGCGCTTATCGCCGTGGAGGATCTCGTGCTGCCCGCGATCGGCAAGCTGAAGTCGACGCTGCTGGCCAAGAGCGAGCAATTCGCGGACGTGATTAAAATCGGCAGAACGCATCTGCAGGACGCCACTCCCCTCACGCTCGGCCAGGAGATCGGCGGCTGGGTCACGATGCTGGACAAGTCCCAGCGGATGATCCGCGATTCCGCCGAATATTTGCGCGAGCTGGCGATCGGCGGAACCGCCGTCGGTACCGGCATCAACGCCCATCCACAGTTCGGGGACAAAGTGGCGGAGAAGCTCAGCGAGCTGAGCGGCAAGCAGTTCCTTTCCGCGGCCAACAAGTTCCACGCTCTGACCAGCCACGACGAACTGGTCCACGTTCACGGCGCGTTCAAGGCGTTGGCCGCCGATCTGATGAAGATCGCCAACGACGTCCGCTGGCTGGCCAGCGGCCCCCGCAGCGGCATCGGGGAGATTACGATTCCCGCCAACGAGCCGGGAAGCTCGATCATGCCGGGCAAAGTGAACCCGACCCAATCGGAAGCGATGACGATGGTGGTCGCCCAGGTGCTGGGCAACGACGTCACGGTCGGCTTCGCCGCAAGCCAAGGCAACTTCGAGCTGAACGTGTTCAAGCCCGTCATCATCTTCAATTTCCTGCAATCGGCCCGCTTGCTGGCCGACGCGATTCATTCCTGGAACGACAACTGCGCGGTCGGCATCGAAGCCAATATCCCCGTCATTCAGGCGCATCTCGAGCGTTCTCTCATGCTCGTGACGGCGCTGAATCCGCACATCGGCTACGAGAACGCGGCATCGATTGCCAAGACCGCGCACGCGGAAGGCTTGACGCTTAAGGAAGCCGCCCTGCGGAGCGGTCTGCTGACGGAGCAGCAATTCGACGAGATCGTCCGTCCGGAGCACATGATCCATCCCCAAGCCTAATCGGGATTCCGACGAGGATAATAAGAGAGCAGGAAGCAAGGCATCCTAGCCTTACTTCCTGCTCTTCTTGCTTGCGAGCCAGAAAGCCAAAATAATGACGGGAATGAGAATAAACCAAGGGACATTGATCGTGCTTTGCGTAATTGCCGCAAGAATCATCACCAGCACGACAAAACCGATTAGATAAAGACAGCCTCTGCCGAACGTTTCCAAGCCCTCTCTCCTTTCCGGGAGATATTCCAAGGAAAACAGGTGACAACATGACCCGACAACTCGGAAAAATCGTGCTCCTGCTTGCGCTCTGCCTGATCTCCCCGCTCTCTCCGCTCGCATTCCATCCTTCGTCCGTGAACGGACAAGCGGCCCAGCCCGAATACGCCAAGTGGGGCATCGTGGCGATGGAAGCCGCTCAAGCCAAATATAACGTCCCTATCGTCGACTACCTGCACATCGGAAGATTTCCCTCCGCTCCAGGCACGGCCGAAGAAAGATTCAAACTGTGGCTTAAGGACGGGAACCGGGAGTTCGGGGTCATCGTCTCCGTTCAATTCTATACGGCGAACGATCGGCTTATCACCGTCAGGTTTCGGGAGACCGACCGTCCAACCTTTCGAAGAACGCAAGCCGGTTACCGAATGGGTCGGCGATCCGGACTTCCAGACATCCGAAAGCTTTCTCCAAGCCGGGTCTGGCGTGGCCGTAATTTTTCGCTTTCAAGTACTCGTGATAGCCAGTCAGATTCGACATCTCAATACGCATCGCCGAGCCCGGCGTGCAGTCTCCGTGATGCTCCGTCAGATGCAAGGCGCAGCGTCCCAGCGACACTTGCGCATACAGCGGCATGTCGGGCTCGTAGCGGTGCTCCCAATCCAGACGAAACCCCAAGTATTCGACATAAAACGCTTTCGCCTTCGCTTCGTCGAAAATCCGCAGCAGCGGCGTCACCGACGAGAATTCGAATTCCGTGCTTCCCATCCGTCCACCTTCTTCGCACTGGATAAAGTCGCCATTCGCACGGCAAGCCCATCGTAACACGCAAGCGACGGGCAGATCAACGCCTCCGTCCGCGGTACAGCAAGTAGATGAAGAATGGCGCCCCGACTCCCGCCGTAAACACGCCGACGGGCAGATCGTAAGGCAGGAACGCCGTGCGCGCGACGAGATCGGCGGCGACGACGATCAGACTGCCGCAGATCCCCGCCATCGGAATCAACTTGCGGGCTCCCGGGCCGACGAGCCGCCGCGCAAGGTGGGGACCGATCAGGCCGACGAAGCCGATGACGCCTCCGATGGCGACCGCCGATCCGGCCAGACCGACGCTGATGGCGATCAGGATGAAGCGGCTGCGGCCGACGGCGTTGCCCACGCTGATGGCCGAATCGTCCGTCAGCGCCAGCACGTTCATATTTTTCCCATGATAGATCGCCAACAGCAGGAACCCGATCGTCCATGGAGCGAGCATCAGCACGTGTCTCCACGAGCTGGCGTAGATCGTGCCGGTCAGCCACACGTACGCGTCGGCCGCGGTATATTGGTCGCTGAACACAAGCAAGGCGTTTGTGTACGCCCCCGTCAGCGCGCCGATGCCGATGCCGACGAGAATGAGCCTGCTTGGCGCGACTCCTTTCTTCCAGGCGAACAGATAGATGAGCATGGAGACGACGCCCGCTCCGCACATCGCCGCCGCCGGCAGCCAGAGAATGCTGACCGCCGCGGATCTGAACGTCAGGAATGAAGCTGCGGCGGCCGCGGCTCCGCCAGTAATGCCGATCAAGTCCGGCGCGGCAAGCGGATTACGGAAAACGCATTGCAGAATCGCGCCGGCGACGGCCAGAGACGCTCCGGTCAACACGGCCACGACAAGGCGCGGCGCGCGCAGCTCGCGAACGACGAGTATCTCTTCCGCCAATCCTCTGCCCAGCAGCGCCTTAACGACATGATCGATGCGGATTCGCATATCTCCGAATGCGATATAGAGAACGGCGAAGGCGATCAGAGCGCAGCCGAGCGCCGCGAACCGCCTGGCGGAACGGCTCATGCCTTCACCTTCCCTCTGCGAGCGATGTAGATGAAGAACGGCGTGCCGACCGCAGCCGTCATGACGCCGACGGGAAGCTCCTGAGGCGGAATGACGAATCTGGCAGCGAGATCCGCCAGCAGCAGCAGCGTCGCTCCCAGCACGGCCGAATATGGAATGAGCCAGCGATGATCCAGGCCGGCCAAGTAACGCGCCACATGGGGCACGACGATGCCGATGAAGCCGATCGGTCCGGCCACGGCAACGGAGCTCCCTGCCAGCAGCACGACGCACAGACCGCCCGCAATCTTGACGAGCGACGTTCTCATCCCGACGCCGACGGCCGTCTCTTCCCCGGCGGCGAGCACGTTCAGGTGCCGGGACAGAAGCCATGCGCCCAGCCAACTGACCGCCATATACGGGAAGACGTGGACAAGCAGCTCAAGGGGCCTGCCCGCGATCGATCCGGTCAGCCAGAACAGCACGTCCTGCAGCGAGCTCTGATTGCGCACGAGTAAGCCCTGCGTGGCGGACATGAACAGAGCGGACATCGCCGCGCCCGCCAGCACGATGCGCATCGGCGTCATCCCCTCGTAGCCGAGCGCGCTTAATCCGTATACGGTCGCTGCAGCGACAGCGGCACCGGCGAACGCGAACCAGACGAGCGTGCTCTGGCTTTGGATCGCAAGCGCCGTCACGCCGAGGACGACTCCGAGCGCCGCTCCCGAATTGATGCCGAGTAACGAGGGCGAAGCCAGCGGGTTGCGGCTAATCGCCTGCATAATAACGCCCGCCACTGCCAGGCTTGCCCCTATCGCGGCCGCGATAAGCGCTCTCGGCAGCCTCGTCAGCTTCACGATCACTTGGTTCATCGAGCTCTCGTCGTAACGAAACAGGGCCGCCATCGTATCGTTCCAGCTCAAGCTCGTAAATCCCCACCGAATGTTGGCGATAAAACCGAATGCAAGCAGGACCGCTCCCGCGAGCAGCCCTGCCAGCTTGTACCCGGATCCGGGCAATCCTTGTTCTGTCATTGCTCAAGCTCCTGTTCGTCGATAGGGAAAGACGCCGAAGAACGAGCGCTTGCGCGTCTCGTCCCCCGGCGATGCGTGAGATCGTCTAATCGCTATTCAAGATTGAAATAGAAGTACAAATCGTCCAGCATTTTTTGCGCTGCGAGCGGTCCGCCGGACAAGTTCCAGCTGACGGCGTTCACTTTGTAATACTTTTTGTTTTTGACCGCCTTCAGGTTTTTCCAGAGCGGATTGTCGATCCATTCCTTCTGCAGCTTGTAGACGGCTCCGTCTCCGTCCCAATCCACAGTGAAGTCGAAAATGTAATCGGCATCCAGCAGCGGTGTTTGCTCCTTCGTTGCCACGTTCATAATGTCTTGCGTCAGATCCGTCTGGGTTTTCGGGAATTTGAAGCCGAGATCCAGCAGGATGTTAGGCGCGAAACCTTCCACGTAGAAGCGGGCCGTGCCGTTCGGGTTCGTGCGAATAACCGATACCTCGGTCTGCGATACTTTCGAGCCGATTTTCTTCTTGAAATCCGCGACGCGCTTGTTCCAGTTCGCCAGGTAAGCGTCCGCCTTCGGCTGCTTGTTCAGTACGTCCGCCGCAAACTTGAGGTTGGTCTGCCAGCTGAATACGTCTTCCGTATGGACGGTAGGCGCGATTTTGCTCAGCTGATCGTGAATCTTCTCGTGTCTCATTTTGGAGGCGATGATCAGATCCGGCTTAAGCGCGGCGATGGCTTCGAGGTTCGGCTGCGTCTCGTCGCCCAGATCTTTGACCCCGATGAGGCTAGGGCGCAAGTATTCGTAGAAAGGCTGCTGCAGGTACGACTCGACCGCTCCGACCGGCTTTACGCCGAGCAGGACGCTCGTGTCCACCATTCCGTTGAACAGGATGACGACGCGTTGCGGAACGCCGTTCAGTTTCGTTTCGCCGAGAGCATGCTTGACCGTTTTCGTAAGGTTCAGCTCGACCGTTTTTTTGGAGCCGTTCCAGGACACCCAGATGCCGAACGCGTCGCCGATCGCGCGAACCGGCACGAGCACCGACTTGTCTTTGGACACCGGAGCGCCTTCCAGCTTCACGGCTTTGCCGTTGATCGTCGCGTTGACGGTGCCAGGCGTGAAGACGATCGATTTGCCGTTCAGGGAGATCGTCGTTTTTTTCGAAGCCGCATCCGTTTTGACGGTTGCTTTCAGCTGCGAAGCAAGCGTAGCGTAAGGAACGAAGATTTTGCCGCCGATCAGCTGGGGCTGGGCTCCCGTGAAGGCGACTTTCTTGCCGTCCAGGTTAAGCGTCACATTCTGCGTCGTTGCGGCCGAAGCGGCCGTAAACGGGATAAGTCCAAGGATGAGGGCCAGCGACAAAGCGAAGCCCAGCAAACGTTTGTTCATGCGAACTCACCTTTCTCAGGGGTAAATTTCCGAATCTTCGGCTTCGGAGGCCGTTTCTTCTTGCGGGAGAGAGCCTTCCGCTTTCTCTTTCAGGTCTCGGATCATCTGATAGAGGCTGTACGAAATGTCGACGAGCTGATCTTTGTTCTTGACCTCGCCGGTTTGCTCCAGCAACAGGGACAGTTCTCCGCGAACCGTCTCGGCGCGTTGCCCGTCCAGCTTCGCCGACTCCTCCTCGATCGCCTTCCACGTTCCGGCAAGATCTTGAGCGGCTTGCCGCGCGGCGGACGTATCGTCCTCCTCGATCGCTTGCTTGTACGCTTTGACGAATCCGTTCATCTTCGTCAGGCCGTCCGCCGCGTCCGATACCGGCTGCGGCGCTATCGCCTCGTATAGATCCTCGCCCTTGGAAGCGGGTTCGGATGTCGGAATCGCGGATGCACCGCTCTCCTTCACGCTGCCGGAAGACGATGCGCACCCGGAAGCCAAGCCTGCGAAGGCGATCGCAAGAACAACCGCGCATAACAGTCGATGCTTTCGTGACAAACGCTAACCTCCGTCTCATGTTGATAATGATTTTCAGTATCATTTTATAGAGGGAGTGACCGGATTTGTATACACGAATTTGTCATCTTCCCATGGACAAAATTTCCGAAACCCGTCAATAAGCGATTGATTGACGCCGCGCGTATTGATAGAATGTAATTGATAATGGTTCTCATCGTTCCGATGAAAGGAGCTTCCCTCTTGAATCGCATAGTCGATTTGATCCAGGCCTACCCGTTGTCCTTGAAGACGCACGATCTTTCCGTTCGGGCCAGACGGAGAACGGTAAAGCTCGGCCAAAGCTCCATCGTCTATATCCATAAAGGAACCGGGCTTCTGCGCACCTCCGACGGCGCGGAGTTCCGTCTCGAGCCCGGCACCTGCTTGTCGTTCAAAGGCGCGGTCTCGTTCGATTGGAGCAACGACGACGGAATGCCCTTGCGGCTTACCCTGCTGCAATACCGCACGATTGGAATTGTGGGCGATCGTTCCGGCTTGAACGCCCGTTGGGAAGAGCCCCAGGCGTATCCGGAGGCCGATCGCCTGCCGCCGGCTTTGGCCGCGCAAGCGGGCAGATTGCTCGACAACGGCAAGCCGGTCCGGGACAACGATCCGCGCATGCACGTCCAGATGGCCGAGCTCTCCCTCCTGCTGCGCGAAGCCGAGTCGCTCTCCGTCTCGCCGTCCGAGGACCAGGGCATGCTTCGCAAAACGATGGAATACATGAGAGCGCATTATATGAAGCCGCTGCAGATGGCCGCGCTCGCCAAGATGGCCGGGCTGACGCCCAGCTCCTTCAGCCGCGGATTCAAGCAGCTCTCCGGCAAGACGCCCGGCGCTTTCCTGACGCAGCTAAGAATCGAACGCGCCAAGTCGCTGATGCGGGAGCCGGACATGAACTTCAAGCAAATTTCAGGTATCGTCGGATTTCAAGACGAACTGTATTTCAGCAGGGTGTTCAAAAAACAGGAAGGCGTATCTCCCACGATCTATATGAAACGCAATCAACAGCGCGTCGCGATCGTAAGCGGGTTGAATTTGCAGGATCAGATGCTGGCGCTCGGCATCCGCCCGATCGCCGCTCCGAGCTTTCCGACGTTCTACGGCACGGCATCGGGTTTTCCGGTCTATCTGGACGAACTGCTGAAGGCGACGAAGCCGATCAACGCCGAACGGACGATCGCCGCCGACGAGGTGATCGACCTGTCTCCCGACCTGATTCTGAAAGCCGATTTTATTCGCAATTGGCACGCCCCGGAGTGGAACGGAGCCGCGAACATGGTGCATCTGCAGGAGCGGGACAGTTGGGAGAGCTACCAGCGGGACATCGCCAGCCAGCTGAACAAGGAGCGGGAACTCGAACGAATCGAGCGTCAAGTGAAGAAAGCCGAACGCGCCGGCGCGCGAGCCCTGTCTCCCTTCTCGCGCCAAGGCTCCTGGACGATCGTCCGTTTGCTGCCCGGAGATTGCCGCGTGTACGGCAGAACCGGCCACGCGTTCACCGACCTCTTTTATCGGGATCTTCATTTTCAACCGGATGACGGCCTCGACTATCGCTCTTACTGCAGCCGCTCCCTGGAAGAGCTGGTCGCGATGAATCCCGATCGGCTGCTCATCATCTGGAGCGATCCGGACACGGTTGCCGCCTTCGAGGCCCATCCGCTGTGGAGGGAGATGCGGGCGGCGCGCGAGCAGCGGGTGTATTTCCCCAACAGCAAACAATGGGACCCGTGGGGTCCCATTGGCCGTCAGTATATGATCAGAGAGATGACGAACTATTTCTTATCGCGTGCGTAGAGTATGCGCCTTCCTCATAGATGAGGCAGTTGAGCTGCGCTCCGTAAGCGCAGCCTCCGTCTATGGCGATCTTGTCTTCCTGGAACCACACTTTCGGCGCGCCGTGAATTTCTTCGGCTCTCGTATGTCCGAACACGACGGTGCGGTCGACCTTCGTCCTTGAACGGAAGAAATCCTTCTTTATATACATAAAATCGCGGGCAGGCTGTTCCTTCCAATTCGGGTAGGCGGGATTCAGCCCGGCGTGAACGCAAATATGCCGATCGTCCTCGTAATACAGAGGCAGCTTGCCCAGAAAATCGATATGATGCCCGTAGTTGCGTTCGATATAGGAGATCGCTTCGCTGAGGGTGTCTCCGTTCATTTCGTCCCTGCCCAGCCCGCAGTAGCTGAAGATCGTCCGCTTGCCGCCATGCTCCATAAACTTCGATCGCACGTACGGATCGTTCGTCCGAATCAAATCGACCAGCCTCTGATCGTGATTCCCTCTCAGCGCCACGGCCCCGTGACGTTCGACCAGCTCCATCACTTTGTCGACGACGTCCCTGCTCCTCGGTCCTCTGTCCACGTAATCGCCCAGCAGAACAAGCCGGTCCTGTCCGGGGTCGTAGCGGATTTCCTCCAGCAGGCGCTCGAACGGCTCCAGGCAGCCGTGAATGTCGCTGATCATCAGCGTCCGCTTCATATCGTCACCTGCCCTTCGACGGGAATGCTCATCCGGATTCCCGCCAATTTGCGCGGCCCTTCCTGCAGACGGACTTCGTAGGGCGTAAATCCCAGGCCGGCATAAAAAAGCAGCGCGCGCGTATTCGTATTGTGGCAGATGAGCCTGACCGTCTTGACGCGATGCTCTTCGGCCGCGCGGTTAATGAGCGCCTGGATCAAATAGCCGGCCGCCCCCGAGCCTCTGCTCGAAGGACGAACGATGACGTTGCCGATCCAGCAATCTTCCCCGTCGTTCACCTCGTATAGATTGCCGTATGCGATCACGGAGTCGGCATCGGTAACGACGGTCGGGCAGCTTCGGCCTGCGGCGGCTGCCCGAAGCTGTTCCGCGGTCAACGGGTAAGTCGCTTTCGGATACATGTAGAAAGCCTCGTCTTCGTTTTGCGGAAAAGATGCGATCACCGGGAAATCCGCGTCTGCAGCGTTGCGGTATTGAAACATAGCGGCCTCTCCCTTCTATTAACGTTATTAATTACCCACTATAACATTCTGCGCGCTCCCTCCCCATTCCTTTTTTCGTTTAATGGATTTTTACGCCGCGCAACGCCGAATAAGACCGCGAGCATCGCGGCCTTGAAGTTAACGATCGATTACTCTTCCGGAACGAACGCGGCTTTGTCTCCCGAGCTGTCGTACGCTTCCAATACCGACTTCAGCAACCCGGGAAAGCGCTCCTCCAGGTCTTCCGTCCGCAAGGAGAGCAATCTCTGCGTTCCCTTCACGCGAACCCGGATCAGGCCCGCTTCCCGAAGCGTGCGCGAGTGATGCGAGAACGTGGACTTGACCACGGGAACTTCGATGCTCCCGCAGGCCAGTTCACCGGCTCTGTGCAGTCCGGAGACGATATATAGGCGCACGGGATCGCTCAAGGCATAGAGCACCGAGGATAGCTGGATGTCGGCTCTATCGGGATGGTGCAGCGGCTTCATCGTTTGTCATGCCTCCTCATCTCGAGCTCTTCATTGCATATTACCATATGCCGTGCTATATTTCTAATATTCGATTATAATCGAACTATAGAAAAGGGGAGAAACCGTCATGTCCGTTCTGCAACAAGCTTTGCCCGGCGACCGGCCGGAGCGCCCCGCGATGAGAGAAGGCGTCGTGACTTTAATCCTCGGCCTAACGGTCGTTCTCGTCATCATGAATACGATGATGTTCAACCTCGCCCTTCCCGACGTCGCCGCGGACTTCCGTCTGTCTCCTTCTTCGACTTCATGGATCGTGACGGGGTACTCCATCGTATTCGCGATCTCCTCGATTACGTACAGCAGGCTTTCCGATTTTATCCCGCTTAGAAGATTGTTTCTGATCGGCATTTTGTCGCTTAGCCTGGCGGCCGTCGCGGGCTACTTCAGCAACA
This sequence comes from Cohnella sp., assembly GCF_041641335.1. NCBI lineage: Bacteria > Bacillati > Bacillota > Bacilli > Caryophanales > Paenibacillaceae > Cohnella > Cohnella sp. Next base: position 39,967 of record NZ_JBEPYQ010000061.1, read on the forward strand.
GCTTCCTGTCGCTGCTGCTCGTGCGGCTCGTGCAGGCCTCGGGCGCCGGTGCGATACCGGCCCTGTCGCTCGTTCTGATCGCACGGTACGTGCCGATCGAGCGCAGGGGCAAAGCGATGGCCGTCATTATGTCGGCCGCTTCGCTCGGCCTCGGTCTCGGACCGGTCGCGGGCGGCGCGATCGTCGAATACTTGGGCTGGCACTTCCTGTTCGTCGTCACCGCAATCACGCTGCTGCTCGTTCCTTTCTTCGCGGCGCTTATTCCGACGGAGAAACCGCAGCAAGGCTCCTTCGACGTTCTCGGAGCCGCTTTCGCCGCAATCGGCACGACCGGACTGCTGCTCTTCCTGACCAGCTCGTCCTGGATCGCCCTCGCGGCCGGAGCTGCGTCGCTAGCGTTGTTCGTCGTACGCATCAGAACGGCGGCAGAACCGTTCGTGGCTCCTGCCCTGTTCCGCAATCGCACCTACCTGTTGCTCGGAGCCGTCGGCATCGCCGGCTACCTGTGCAGCTTCGCGACGCTGTATCTGCTCCCTCAAATTCTTGTGCGTCATTATGAACTAAGCGCCATCGGAGCGGGTTTGGTCATTTTTCCAGGATCGCTGCTCTCGATGCTCCTCTCGAGGAGAGTCGGCGGCTTCATCGATTTGAAGGGCAACGATGCGATTATCCGATATGTCCCGTTCGGCCTGCTGCTGTCCGTCGTGCTGTTCGCCGCGTTCGTCGGATCCGGGTACGTTGCTATCCTGCTCGCCTATATGGTTCTCAGCGTCGGCTTTACGTTCCTGACGAGCAGCATTTCTAACGAGATGTCCAGAATACTGAAGCCGAAGCAGATCGGCTCAGGCATGGGGCTGTTCCAGCTGCTGCAGTTTTTCAGCGGGGCTTTCGGGGTGGCCCTGACGGCGAGCGCCCTCGGCTGGCAGAAGGCGTATACGCTCCCGCACGCCTTCTCCAACATCTATTGGGGATTGGCCGTCGTCGCTCTGGCCTCGATCGCGTGTGGATTGGCGTATCTTCGCTCCCGAAGCCGACAGACGGCGACCGCTTAACGCGGTTCCAGCGAGGCGTTGCGTTTCCCGACGCGCTCTGCCGCTTGGCTGCGGCTCACCGAAACGACAGCCATAATCAAGCTTAATACAGCGGCGACGCTCGCCATCCAAGGGTGATATTGCACGGAGGCCGCGGCTTCTGCGGCCAAACCTCCGATTCCCGCGCCGGCGGCGACGCCGAGATGAAGAATCGACGTATTCAAGCCGATGACTAGATTGGAGCGATCGGGCGCTTGCTGAATGAAATACGTCTGGATAGCGGGAATGACAAGCGCCATCGAGAACATCCAGAGCAGCAGGACGGCAAGCGCCGGAATGGCCGCCCCTCCGAGCGCAGGCAGCAGCGCAAGCGTCGCGGCGAGCGATACGAGCGGAATGCCGATGACCATTGAGACGCTGACGCCGAGCGCTATCGTTCCGACCGCTTTGCCGACCTGCGCAGGCGCTACCAGCTTCGCCGCCGCGCCGAACGCAACGACGGTGAACACGCCCACCGCCAAACCTACGACCGCTCTCGAAAATAAGATCATGCCGAAATCCTGGCTTAGAAACGAAATCAAGTTGCCGAGCGCGAATACAGCAAGCGAGTAGATCAGCATAGTTTTGCATCCGGCGCGGGACGTCAGAGCGACGACGATCGGCGTACCGAGCGCGAAGGCCAGCGAAAACGCCGTAATCAACTGGCCGGCCAAGGCGATGGAGACGCCCAAGTCGTCCGCGATCGGCCTCAGAACCCCTCCAACGACCAACTCCGCCGTACCCGCCACGAAGGCGCCAAGCGTAAGCAGCAATACTCCTGTATTTTTCATCATTTTAGCGCAGGAGACCCCTACCTCTATAGGTGGGAGAGGAATGCGCTTCGGATACGGTGTGGCTTTAGCCGCATCAAGTATCCGACACCCCTGCCTGCTTGCCTCCTTTTTGTGGTAAAATAGGATCAGGAGAAAACGGTTAATTAAGGCACTCCTGTTCTTTAAAAACTCAATGTATGGAGTTGGGTGCGGTAGTCGCAACCGTAAAACATTGAACGACTTACAGCCGTCTTGACGGTGCATCGCGGGCATGTCCCGTGTTGCAGGGCTGTTGTCAACCAGCCTAATGTA